>JASBYX010000008.1 GCA_029983755.1 Anaerovoracaceae bacterium | reverse complement strand
TATCCATTGGTGCATTTTGCCCTAATGCATTGGGCATAGAATTTTTTAATGCTTCCGTTTGTATTTTTTGTTTCTTTAATTCCATATCCATATACAATTCTTCAAGCTTATCATTATTAATTGTATACCATTTTGTTTTATCTCTTGGATCTTTATTGTAATTTCCAACTAAAAGATAGCCTGCTTTTTCTAACTTTGAAAAAGTTCTTTTTACTGTATCAAAGCTCATATAGTCAAAATCATTTTCTTGCCATGCTCGAATTGAATTATATGTCCAGTATTTACCATCATGATAATTCTTTCCTGATTTTTTATTTATTTCTATCCAATAATTAATCTGCTGTAGTATGAGTGCTTCGTTTAAACCTATCTCTCTAGCAAGAGTTTTATTCGCAACTATAGGTTGTTCATCAAATAAATACATAACTCATCAAACACTCCTTTCTTTTTTCAAATAAAAAGACGATAGCTATTTCTATCGTCTAAAATCATATATACTAATATCATTTTCTAAATAGAGCGTATCGCTTCTTTCATCCCCGTTAAAACGGCTATAACAGTTGCTCCAACCATTGGTATTCCGTATGGGCTTAACAAAAATCCTAATATCAATGCTTCTATCCCTATGGTAACCTCTTTTTGTAAAAAAGATGCTATTGCTCCAAATATGCAGAACACCATCAACAGATAAAGTATTGCTGTTCCTATGCCAAGTAAAAATGAAAGAAATGCAATGAGAATACTTAACGCTATACTAATTGGAAATAAGATAATTTTTAATAGTACTCTCATAAATATCTCCTAATATTTTTTAGATCATTTGGAAATGTTTAAACGCATCAACTATCATTTCTTCTTTTTCTGGAGTACAATTCGGCACTTTATGATTTTCTTTTTTAGATAAATTATAGTTCTTTCTTGTAGTAATACCATATTTTTTCTTTATCTGAGAAATATTTAAAGTAGAAACTTTAGTTTTATATTTTTCTAAAATATACTCTTTAACTTGCATATATGTCGCACTACTTTCAGCAGATGTCAAATCAAGCTCATCAGTGTTTAAATCAACTGTTATATAGTTAGTCGATTTTAGTTTGGACAAAAGTGCTACCGTTTCCACGTGCATGCTCCCTGGGAACATATCCACAGGACAGATCTTCTCCAAGCGATACCCATGCTCATTGCACAAAATACCCAGGTCTCTGGACAGCGTTGCCGGATCGCATGATACATATACAATCGCTCCGGGTCTGACTTTACCGATAGTTGACAGCAATCTTTCGTCACAGCCTGCTCTTGGAGGATCAACAACCACCACATCGAAGTGAGATATTTTGTAGCCCTTAATACCCTCGGTGATGAGCTGAGGCAGGACATTCTCTACCGCCCCATTAAAAAACCGAGCATTTACAATTCCGTTTATCACAGCATTCCTATTGGCGTTCAGCGTTGCCTCCTTGTTTGACTCTACCCCGACAATGTATCTATCCTCACCTGCCATAGATAGACCAATGGTGCCAACACCACAGTAGAGATCAGCGATATTTTTTTGATGAACATCATCATGTTTTGCATATGCTCGTGCCTTAGCGTAGAGTCTCGAAACCTGCTCCTCGTTCACCTGAAAGAAGGCCTCAGGGGAAGTCTCGAACTTCATATCATCAATGGACTTCACCAGCGTAGGCACACCTGCCAGAAGAACAGGATCGGATTTCTTGGAGGAAGTTTTTCCGTAGAGGGATACAAGTTCAGCTTCTTCATAAATATAATCTACAAATTCCTGTAAATGCTTGATATCATCAGGCTCACCGCTTATTACAACCATTACTTTGCCATCATCGCCCACCCTGATCATAACAGAGTTAATCAAGCGGCTGTCCTTTGGGAAGTCCCTCAAAAATCTCCTGATTCCATCTGCCGCTGCCATTATCTCCGGCATTTGGATTTGACAATGAGGACAGTCTACCACATCTCGACTTTTGGATTTTAGAAAACCAAGCCTCGTTCCTGAAACAGAAAAAACTGCTTTGTTGCGATACGCTTTAACTTTTGGGGAAGGAATAATTTCCTCAAACATTATGCTTTCGAACTCATCGCCCTCTGTATTCTCATCGCCCTCAGTACTCTCATCACCCTCAGCACTCTCATCCCCCTCAGTACTCTCATCCCCCTCAGGACTTGCAGAATCCAAAGCACTTCCGGATAAATTAAATCCCCCGATTCTCTCGAGGGCTGACTTCAAACGATTTGATTTTAGCTTTAGCTGAGCACCATAATTCAGACGACCTAGGTTGCAGCCGCCGCAGCCTTCAGCTATATGTGGACAGACTTCATCGATAGGCAATGCATATGGAGATGGACTTAAGACTTCCCGGGCTTTTCCATTTAAAAAATTCTTTTTTACCTTCGTCACTGTCGCAGAAACGGTCTCCCCTAGAATTGCTCCTTTTACAAAGATGACACGGTCATTGATTTTTCCAACTCCATCCCCATCATTTGTCATATCAACAATCTCTACAGAAACAACATCACCTTTTTCAATCATATCATTACTTCTCAATTCTTCAATGCTCCTAATTTAAATTTAGCTCAAATGCACTGCCCGTCAAAGATGCACTGCTCGTCAAAAATGCACTGCCCGTCAAAGATGACATGCCTAGCACATCAAAACTCCGCATATGTGAACTCCGGAGCCTTTGCCATTCCTGCATATATAAGATAAAGGTATATGCCAAACATAAGCCCCCAGAAAACAAAGGTATAGGCCCAAAACTCCTTATCCCTAATCAGTTTCTTCCCATACCTGCCAATTCTTTTAATACAAGAGGTCAATCGCTTCATTAATCTTTATCCATCCTTTCGCAGAAGGGTGCACCGTATCCTTAAAGAAATATTTGTCGTACCCATCATCGTATAGATCTATAAACTCAATATTGTTTTTTTCGGCGATTATCTTCACCTTATCCCTGACAACATCCCTTCTATTTCTAGGGAACCCTGTATAATCATACCAATATCCGTTCTGAGGAAGCATTATAAACTTCGGCTTAACCCCGACCTCCTTGCAAACCTCAACGAATAACTTTAAATCATCGTACTCGGGAGATTTAGCGTAGCTGTCCCTTAGACTGCTATCTTTCTTAAATTCCATTCGGGGCTGGACCTTTTCCTCAAACAATTTCTGACTCATGTAAAAAGGGTTGTCCCCTGCTCGCTCTGTAGCCTCTTTTTCCGCCTGCATTCTGATGCCCTCCCACCTTCTGGTGGCACCAAGCGGAACCTGCCCGTGCTTATGCTTTGGACGCACCCAATGCTTATATCTCTTGATTTTCGTAAGGTTAACAGCACTCTTAAAGGCTATGTGATCCGCCTTCTCAGACCATACCCTCTGCCCAAGACACACAAGCCGCTCAACGGGAGTCGCATTATTATATACATACACCTTGTTATACAGGTGGATTTTCTCCCTCATTTCCTTATAGGTTGACAGGCGATTCTCCACCTCCTTAGCCACCTTCTTCTTCAGATCATCGCTGATTTGGCTGTTTCTTACAAAGCCAAGATATTCCGTCTCAGAAAACCGCATGGCAAAAGCGCCCGGCTGAACGCCCTTGGCCTTAAACCAGGATGGGGATATCAACAAAATAGCTTCCTTCCGCTGCATATGCGGTGCTGCAGACCCTACGAGTATTGCATGAAACATGGACTGGGTGTATGATGCCCCAATGATCATGAACTGCTCACTTCGGTTAGCAAAAACCTTGCTTGGATGGTATTTTGTTTTCTTACCATAATGAAATTCTGAGGAACCCAAAAGCAGGGACATCTTCGACCCCAAATTCTGATTGATGGCTGTTGCCGACTTGTCCTTGTAATCGTTGACCCAAAGGCCAAGCTTTGGATTGTTCATGGCGATTTCTCTGTCATCGCTCACTGTCATCACAGTTGCAGAAATTATGAAGAGAATAAAAGCAGTTATAAAAGCTGCGATTTTTTTCATACTATCCTACTCTCTTGGCAACTTGGTTGATGATTTTCTGCGGTGTGTCCATCTCTTCCCTTGTGAATTCAGAGGGACTCATTATTATGTCAAAGGCTTCCTCAAACTGCACCAGCATATCGATGTAGTCAAGGGAATCGATCAGTCCCTCATCAAGAAGGTTGATATCCTTTTCCTGTCTGATGATGTCGTCATCGCATATTTCCTGTATAATATCCAGAACCTTTTCTTCAACTTGTTCTCTGTTCATTTTCAATCTCCTTAATACTTTATTACTTTCCTATGAGCTCTACAAGGTGCTCAGAGAAAATCAAGAATCCAAACATCACCAGATTAAATGTGATGAACCAAGAAAGAATCTGATACCACCTCTCCTTCTTGTGTTTTTTGTGAAATTTGAATTTTTTCTGATAAACATCATTTAAGGCCAGAAGCAGGCCGTGGTACAGGCCGTAGAGGATATATGAAATGGACAAACCATGCCACACGCCCATTATCCCCATGTTTATTATAAACCCTATGGAAGACATTACAACCCTATCTGAAAACCATTTGCCCCTGATAGCTGCCATGCTGTACCTTGAAAAAATAAAATCCCTGAACCAGTGACTGAGTGTTATGTGCCACCTGTCCCAGAACTCCTTAATATCCTTACTTATGAAAGGCTTATTGAAGTTCTCAGGGGTCTTGATCCCAAATATATAGCTGACCCCGATTGCCATGTTGCTGTAACCTGCAAAGTCAAAGAAAAGATAAAAACCATAGCAATACATATAGATCAGCGCAGACTTAATGGAAGGATCTTGACCGAGCCAGTAGACACCCTGATAAATTGTCGCGGCTATCACTAATTTGTAAAAAAGTCCAAGAAGAATTTTGAAAAGTCCTTCCCCGAACAAATCCAGGTACTCCCGCCTTGACAGTCCTGTATCTCCGGAAAAATCCCCCATAAATCTTCTGCTCCTATCAATCGGACCTGATAGAAGGGTCGGCCAAAAAAGGTAAAAGTTCAAAACATCAAAGAACTTAACTTCGTGGATTAGATTATCATATATTTCTATGATAATTTGCACCGACTTGAAAGTCATGTAAGAAATCCCGATAAACCCGAGAAAACCGTGACCCAGATAGAAGTCAGTTATTTTGTACACGCAGAGAGGGGCGATGGACAAAACAACGAAAGCCCACAGGTGCCATTTCACCCTACCGTACTTTTCCACCACCTTCATGAAGATTTTTGCTAGGGCAATTTGCACGACTCCGAACAGGGCAATGTTTCCCATAGCAATCCAGCTTCCCTTACAAACTAGGTAGATGACGAAAACCGTTGTTAAGGCAATATAATACCTCATGATTTTCGGCTTTTCCATTATCCCTATGATAAGGGCCGGAATCCCCATAACAATCAGGTAACTGAAGAAGTAAAGCCCCTCATAGAGGTGAAGATTCATCATGCTTCTTCCTCCAACTTTTTCCGATCAATCTTACCGTTTGCAGTCATTGGCAGACTTTCGATGAACTTGATTTTCTTTGGAACCATGTACTCCGGCAAAAGCTCCTTGAGATGTGCTTTCACCTTCTTTCCATCCCCAAATGTTCCCTCCATTGAAGGAGCTACAACAAAACCTGTAAGACTTCTTATTTTGCCGTCGCTGCGCTTTGGAACCACACAGACAGCCTCAACTTCCCTCATAGACAAAATATTTGCTTCGATGTCTCCAAGCTCCATTCTGTAGCCATGAACCTTCACTTGAAGGTCCGTCCTGCCTATGCAGTAAAGCTGCCCCGCCTTAAAATAGCCTAAGTCACCGGTATGGTAACGCCTGCTCTTGCTACCCTCACTACCTT
Source organism: Anaerovoracaceae bacterium (assembly GCA_029983755.1). GTDB lineage: Bacteria > Bacillota > Clostridia > Peptostreptococcales > Anaerovoracaceae > S5-A14a. The sequence continues at coordinate 38,240 of JASBYX010000008.1, read as the reverse complement.
CAGGAGTTTTCTCACCGGCATAAATTTTTTCATCTTCAGGAGTTTTCTCACAGGCATAAAATTTTTCATCTGCAGGAGTTTTCTCAAAGGCGGCATCAGTCTTTTCAGGGGCTCGGAAATATCCCTTTGCAACAGTGTTACCTTCTATGAGGATTTCTCCAATCTTTCCATCTTCTTTATCCGTAGCGATTTCTCCGTTTTCCATTCCTATGAGAACAGTTGTCCCGGGCTTCACCTGCCCAACAGGAAGCTCATCTTCTGCCTCAATATGTTCCCTTTTGATTTCAACCTGAGAAATAGCTACAGTGCTCTCCGTCGGTCCGTAAGTATTGATAACTTTTGAATCCGGGAAGGCTGTCATTAATTTTTCAGCAGTGGCCTTAGTAAGTCTTTCCCCACAGAAATAGAATACGTGAATATGAGGAAAATTCTCCTGGGTAAAGTCTTTCTCAGCTAGGATCATGTCCACAAAGCTAGGAGTTGAAATCCAGTATTCCGGTTTTTTCTCTCTTAGGAAATCCATAGTCCTTGCGGGATTTGCCAAGACCTCTTTATCTAAACTTGCAATGGTTCCCCCTGATGCAAGGGCTGTATAAGTATCCATAACTGAAAGGTCAAATGAATAAGGTGCCTGATTTAGGAACACCTTCCCTTCCTTTTCCCCAATATCCGTTGCGACACCTGTCATCCATTCAAGGAAATTGCCCAGGTTTTCGCTGGTAACCTCCACCCCCTTAGGCTTTCCGGTACTCCCTGAGGTGAATATGATATACATGACATTTTCGTCGAGAGCATCATCACAACCGGTTGAAGAACTTTCAGACTTTCCGTTAAGAGAATCATCGCAACAGGTTGAAGACCTTTCGGGATCTCCGTGATAGGCAGAATCTCTACATTTCTCTCCTAGGATCGATTCAGGAACTTGGAATATCTTAGCTTCCTCATCTTCACACCTGATCATTACAGATGTCCCTATTTCGGCTAAAATATCTTTGATCCTACTTTCCGGCATTGATCTATCGAGAGGGCAATAAGGGTGTCCCATCCTTGCACAGGCAACAAAGGACACAAGCATCTCCGGTTCCTTGTGCCCAAAAACCGCTATTGGCTCTCCCCGCCTGACTATCCCCTCAGCCTCCAGGGCTCCTATTCTTCCTGCCAAAACCTCAGAGCACTCCCACAGCTTCCCATAGGAAATGCTCCCTCTAACAGACTCAAAAGCGATCCTGTCAGGTGATTTTGATGCAAAAAACTCTATTTTCTCAAGTACATTAATCATATACTATACAATACTCCTTTAAAATTCCATACAAATCACAAATAGTGGGCTTAGAGTTTCTTTCGAAAATCTATGCCCACCAGTCTACTAAGTTAAACACATCTTGCCAAAATACTAGCCTTCGTTGCAACTGCCGTCCCCAAAGCATTCTTCATCTTTTTTTCTTCTCTGACGGATTGCCTCTTCAAGCATCATATCTTTTACCTTCATGAGCCTGGTCTGATTACCTCTCTCATCCTCATCAAGTTTCATGGTTATATATTTGATTGTAACTTCAAGTCTTGGGATAACAACGTATTCCAATGCGTTTACACGCCTTCTTGTCTTTTCAAGCTCAGCCGCCAAAAGGGCTGTCTCCTTCTCTTTGGCTGCAAGTTCCAAAAGCTTTGGAAACATATCCGAAAGTCCGCTTATTGCAGTATCCAGTTCCCCTGATGTCCTGGCAAAGCCATATGGGAAAATATCAGCAGATTCCTCCGCCTCAGTCTCAAAAGAAAAGATAGGGACCTCAACGCTCATGATGTTTTTTCTCTCCATATCAAGGTTAACACCCTGTTTGGGGAACATCAATGACTCCTCCATTACCTCGCTGGACATTATAGCAGATGCAATGGTGAAAGCCTGATATACGTTTTCAAGACCGGCTTCAACCTCCTGTCTAAGCTTACCATTTTCCTTAGCAACCTCAAGGAAGGTCTTCATCAGCTCGTCTCTTTTATCCTTCATCAATTTGTGTCCACGAGTTGCTGTTGCCAGCCTTTTTTTCAGGGTGGTCAGCATCATCCTCGTAGGATTGACCTTCATTCTTTCCATAGAAAAACCTTCTTTCTTTAGCTATTTTGTTGCAAAACTTTACTCTTCAGAAAGGTATTTCTCAATATACTCATCATCAATACGCTTAAGCTCGCTCTTAGGTAGAATCTTTAGAAGCTCCCAGCCAATATCCAAGGTCTCTTCAATTGTACGATCCGTATTGTAGCCTTGGGATACATACTTCTGCTCAAATTCCTGAGAGAACTTTGCATACATCAGGTCAACATCACTCAGAGCCGCCTCACCCAAAATAGTCATGAGCTCAAGGGCCTCTTTACCCCTTGCATAAGCAGCGAACAGCTGGTTCATTGTGTCCGCATGGTCTTCTCGGGTTTTTCCGTCTCCGATACCCTTATCCTTTAGACGGGATAGGGACGGCAAAACATTGATAGGAGGTTTGATATTCTTTCTGTAAAGTTCACGGGAAAGAATTATCTGTCCCTCTGTGATATATCCTGTGAGGTCAGGGATTGGGTGAGTAATATCATCCTCCGGCATGGACAGGATAGGAATCAAAGTGATGGAGCCCTCCTGGCCCTTCTTACGACCTGCTCTCTCGTACATTGTGGCAAGGTCTGTATATAGATATCCCGGATATCCACGACGGCCCGGAACTTCTTTTCTAGCTGCTGACACCTCACGAAGCGCCTCAGCGTAGTTTGTGATGTCCGTTAGAATTACAAGCACATGCATGCCTAGTTCAAATGCCAAATATTCAGCTGCGGTCAGAGCCATACGAGGTGTTGCAATACGTTCAACCGCAGGGTCATTTGCCAAGTTTAGGAACATAACGGTTCTATCTATAGCACCTGTGCGCCTGAAGTCCGCTGCGAAGAAGTCGGCTTCCTCATATGTTATACCTATAGCTGCAAAAACAACGGCAAAGTTACTCTCTCCCCCACGCACCTTTGCCTGCCTTGCAATCTGCGCCGCAAGCTCAGCATGAGGAAGCCCATTTCCTGAGAAAATCGGAAGTTTCTGCCCTCGAACCAGAGTGTTCAGCCCATCGATAGCAGAAACCCCGGTCTGAATGAACTCAGCAGGGTAGTCTCTGGCAGCCGGATTCATCGGCAGCCCGTTGATGTCAAGGGACTTTTCCGCAATGATGTCAGGCCCACCATCCTTAGGCCTGCCCATACCGTCAAACACCCTTCCCATCATCTCAGGGGATACCTTTAGTTGTGTACCCCTGCCTAGGAACTTAACTGTACTTTCTGCCAGGTTTATACCTGCTGAGCTCTCAAAGAGCTGAACCATGGCATTATTTCCATTAACCTCAAGAACTCTGCAAAGTCTGGTTTCTCCGTTTGGGAGAACGATTTCTCCAAGTTCATCGTAGGTTACACCTTCTACGTTTTCAACTAGCATCAAAGGTCCTACTACTTCAGATATGGTCTTGTATTCCTTAATCATTATAATCATCCCCCTTGTTTACTAGTTCAGCGATTGAGTCACGAAGTTCCTTCATTACCTCATCAAATCGCTTGTCTGTATCTTCTTCCTTCACATACTTGAAACGGCCTATCTTTTCTCTGACAGGAAGACTGATCAGCTTATTGTAGTTTGCGCCTTTTTTAACCGCTTCCCTAGCCTGATTGTAGTAGGCCATGATAAGTCTCATAAGCTTGAACTGCTTATCCATTGAAGTATATGTATCTATATCGTGGAAAGCGTTCTGGTGAAGGTAGTCCTCACGAATCGACTTACAAGCCTCAAGTTTGATTCTATCCTCAGGAGAAAGTGCATCCACACCTACAAGCTGTACGATTTCCTGAAGTTCAGCTTCTTCCTGAAGTAGCCTAATGGTGTCCATCCTTAACTTAGGGAACTGATCGCTAACGTTTTCCTCATACCACTTTGTGAGCCTATCAACATATAGGGAATAGCTTGATAGCCAGTTGATTGCAGGGAAATGTCTCCTGTATGCAAGCTGAGCATCAAGTGCCCAGAACACCTTTACAATTCTAAGTGTTGCCTGGGAAACAGGCTCTGAAACGTCTCCTCCCGGAGGTGAAACTGCTCCTATTGCAGACAGCGCACCAACTCTTCCATCCTTACCAAGTGAAACTACTCTTCCTGCTCTCTCGTAGAACTGTGCAAGTCTTGAACCCAGGTATGCAGGATAACCCTCTTCACCCGGCATTTCCTCAAGACGACCGGACATCTCACGGAGGGCTTCAGCCCACCTGGATGTGGAGTCAGCCATAAGTGCTACTGAATATCCCATATCTCGGAAGTATTCTGCGATGGTAATACCTGTGTATATTGATGCCTCACGGGCAGCTACGGGCATGTCGGATGTATTTGCAATAAGTACTGTTCTCTTCATGAGAGACTCTCCTGTATGAGGGTCCTTAAGTTCAGGGAATTCCATGAGAACGTCTGTCATCTCGTTACCACGTTCTCCGCATCCGATGTATACTACAATATCTGCATCCGCCCACTTTGCAAGCTGGTGCTGAACTACTGTCTTTCCGGATCCGAATGGTCCCGGAACCGCTGCAACTCCACCCTTTGCGATTGGGAACAGAGTATCGATAACCCTCTGTCCTGTCAAAAGTGGCATCTCAGGAACGAGCTTTTCCTTGTATGGTCTGCCACGACGAACAGGCCACTTCTGCATGAGAGAAAGCTCCTTGGTTGATCCGTCAGAAAGCTCCAGAACGCAGACCGTCTCAGTTACTGTGAATGCACCGGAATAAATCTCTTTGATCTCTCCGGAAACCCCCGGCGGAACCATAATCTTTTGTTCCACCACCATCGTCTCCTGAACAGTTCCGATTACATCTCCCGGGCCAACCTCATCTCCCTCATTTGCTGAAGGTGAAAACTTCCACTTCTTATCTCTATCTAAAGCAGGTACAGCAATTCCCCTGGTAATATTGCTGCCAACAGCCTCATACATTCCTTCAAGAGGCCTTTGAATTCCATCATAGATGGTTTCAATAAGTCCCGGTCCAAGTTCAACTGAAAGCGGTGCCCCCGTTGTAACTACAGGTGCTCCCGGTCCTATACCTGCTGTATCTTCATAAACCTGAATGGATGCGAGATCTCCTCTCATCTCCAAGATTTCTCCAATCAGACCTTGGTCGCCTACACGAACAACGTCAAACATATCTGCTTCTGACATTCCTGATGCGACTACCAGTGGGCCTGAAACCTTAACAATTTTTCCTTGACTCATTATTTGTCACCTCCAAATAGTATATCCGCTCCCACTGCACGTTCAACGGATTTTTTAACATTCATCATCCCCATTCCCGAGGCACCTTGCCTGCTTGGGATCGGTATAATTGCAGGGATTATTGAGTCATTATACCTGTCTATATCCTTTTCAATGGACTTGATCAAATCCTCTGTTATATATATGATTCCATACTTATCCTTTGCGATTTCGTGGAGGATTTTCCTCGCCTTCTCCTCAGTCTCGCATGGAAATACATCAAGACCCAAGGCCTTGAAACTCATTACAGATTCTCGGTCACCCATCACTCCAATTTTATACATATGGTTCCCTCAATCTTTCTATTATGCTCTCAGGGGGAAGGCCGACTTTCTTGCCTAAGAGAATTATTCTCAGGTTGTCGATCTCAACTTCCTTGGCAAGCCAGTACGCTACTATCGGAGCGATACCAAAAGACTCGTACTTAGCTGTTTTGTTGTACTCCATAAGTGCATCGTCACACAACTTTTCCAGCAAGCTGAAATCACCTTTTTCCACAACTTGGGCTGCTCCCTTTTCCAAAACTTCTTTGAGTTTGTATGGTGCCAGCCTGTCGGCAATCTGACTGTAGCTTTCCTCCCAGTGCTCTGTATACAGGCTCATAGGTACGTTCCCATGATCGAGATAAACACGCTCGTATACATTCCAGGTTTTTCCCATCTGTCTAAGCCTTACGAAAGCCTTAAGATTCAAAAGGTCCAGCTGCTTCTTTACCAGATTGATAACAAACTCCACGTCAACATTAAGAGCCATCTGATACATCTCTTCGTAGCAGGCTTTGTCCAAAATGATGTCTATCATCTGTGGGTCCCTAGATCTTGAAAAGGCGTCTACAGCTTCTTCGATGGCTGCCCTCATGTATGAGGACATATGGGTATAGTTTCTTTCCTTAACCATTGCCATTATCTTCTGCTGGGAAACCCCACCTGATGAAACCAGATTGTTGTCATCAGGAGTAATTCCAAGGAATTCAGATTTAAGACTTACCTTCACATTGTGATAATCCATAGGAAGGGTGAAAAGCCCCATCTCTTCCTTTCTTGGGACAGTTGAAAAAATCATGCGTATCAGCCTGTTCTGTTCCCTACGTATGAAGAACTCAATATCTCCATCGTAAAGTTCCTTGGCTTCTCCGTATCCGAAGTCCACAAGAATGCTCTCTATAGCTGCCAAATCCTTTGCCTGCGCAAGACGCATCAAGTCCTGCTTGTTCATCAGTTTGCTGACGAAGGAACCGATATATGCCGTTGCAAATGTATATTCTTCTAATGGCTTTCTCATTATCTCTCCTTACATCTTCCTCTTAGAACTAAAACAGCTTTTCCACCACGGAGGAAATTATCTCTCCCTGTTCTTCTTCCAGAAGGTTTTCTAAGGTTCCATTCATGTAAACTTGTCCCTGTTTAATCATGAATCCCCCAACCATCTTTCTGGTCTCTTCGGAAAGGGTAAATCCTCGGTCTTCGGCGCCTGAAATCCTCTTGTTCAGCTCATCCACAAGCTTAGGCCCGATCTTTTCCCTCTGCTGGCTGTTCATTACAACGTCTCCGTCCTTGATTCCGGACTTTTCGATCTTCCCTACGAGAAAATCGATATATTTGTCTTCGTCCATAGAAGCAATCTTCTCAGAGGCCAGTGCGAAAGTCTTGTCGATGATTCTCTGCTTGACTTCCAGGGTCAGCTTTCTACCGTCTATATCCGCCACCGACTTCTTTCTGTCGATGAGCTTTCCTTTCTCCTCTTCCCCGCGGGCCTTGTAGTCCTCAAGGAGCTTCTCGGCCTTCTCCTGGGCATCCTTTATGATTCCGTCAGCTCTCAGCTTCGCATCTCCTGTGATTGCATCCGCCTGAGCCCTGGCATCCTCAAGGATCTTTGAGGTTATTTTTTCTACACTCATTTAAATCTCCTCATCTTCAAAATTTCCATCTCTTCACAATCCTGTCAATTCCCAAGCAAAACACTTTGGCTACCCGAACAAAATACTATGCATTCCTGAGCAAATCACTTCGCTATCCGAAGAGTTCACTTCGGTGAGCAGCTATTTTGCTTGTAGTAACAAGACATTACAAATCCAATAATCCAGTCTGACAAACGGTGGTAATTCACCTGCGAAAATCAGACATTTGCCATTAGATGTTGAACAGAATAAGAATTGATAGAAGCAATGCGAAGATAGCGTAAGTTTCAACCATTGCGGCGTAAATTATACCTTTGATGAACTGATCCGGTCTCTTTCCCATAAGCATTACTCCGGATGCTGCTGTCTTTCCCTGGGCGATACCGGACCAAAGACCGATAAGTCCAATTGGAAGTCCTGATACCATGATGAGAAGTCCTGTAGTAACATCAAGATCCTGCATCTGTCCACCGAAGAGGCCAACTCTTATAAAGATCAGGAATGCCATCAGCAAACCGTAAATTCCCTGTGTTCCCGGTACAGCCTGGATAATCAGGGTTCTACCGAACTTCTTAGGGTCTTCAGCCAAAACTCCTGCAGCTGCCTGACCGGCTATGCCTACACCGATTGCACTTCCAATACCTGCTAAACTGGCAATTGCTGCTCCAAATAGTGCTAATACATTACCTGTAATCATTTTTCTCCTCCATCGCTTTCTTTTAAGATTTTAATATATTGGGTTTCATTCCTAAATGGATCGAATTCTTCTCCGCCATCCTCGTAAAACTTACCAAAAAATTCTATGTACTGAAGCCTGCTCGAGTGAACGAAGGCTCCAAGAATGTTGATTGCCATGTTGAAACTGTGCCCTATGATTCCCACTACCACCAGAACCAGAAAGCTTACAATTCCTCTGCCTCCAAGGGATCCCATCGTGTTTACAACGGTTGCAATTACGCCGGTTGCAAGTCCCAGAGCCAAAAGCCTTGAATAGCTCAGTATGTCGGAAACATAGCCTGTAATCCCATAGAGTGCACCAAGTCCACCGGTCACCTTACCAAGCCCCTTATTCTTGCGGCCTCCCGTCAAAAGCAAAACAGCTGCTCCGAAGATGGCCATATACATGCCTACTTTAGACAGACTCGGCATTGACGATCCAAGCGCTCCGTACATTATGGCTCCGATTATGAGGATATACCAGCTGAATACATCAAAGACTGCATCCCAGAAGTGTCCTCTCTTGATGAGCATGTATGCGTTCAGAGCCATTCCTAGGAATATGTGAACTACTCCAAATCCCAAGGACCAAATCAGAAGTCTTGTAGGATCGTTGATCGGATTGAACCATATCGGCTTGATCTCAACTTTCTTTCCAAACAGCACATCTGCTGCAACAGGGATCAAATCCCCGAACCAACCTCCGAACATTGCCCCCCAGAAAACAGTTGCGATTCCACAGTACATGAACATCTTTACCATCTTCTTAGTCATGCCCTCCAGCTCGAACTTCTTCAGAGCTATGAAGGTGGCAATTGTAATTATCAGGCCGTAACCTGCATCGGAAAGCATTATTCCGAAGAACATCGCATAAAATATCGAAAACCACTTGGTCGGGTCAAGGCCTTTGTAATCCGGCATTGAGTACATCTGTGTAATCGCTTCAAACGGTGTTGCAAATGCAGGGTTTTCTATCATCACAGGAACTTCTTCACCTTTAAGGGGTCCCCTGTACTCATAGTGGCATCCGTATCTTTCCAGAACTTTCTCCACCCTATCCTTTAGATGAGACGGTACCCAACCTTCGAAATTGAATGTCCTCTTTGTTACCCTCATCTTGGACTTTATTCTCTCCCTGTCTCTTTCCATCGTCAGATAGTCGGACAGGAATTCAATGTCTCTCTGAGTTTTACCGTAACCGGCAACTTCTTCCTCAAGCTCTGATCTAAGTGCTCTCTGCTCATCCACCTGCTTGCTGAGATCTTCAAGATTGTCGGAAACCCTTCCTTCAAATCCTTGGAAAGGCAGTTGAGTAAATCCATACTGTTTGAGGGTGGCCAAAACATCTTCCTGACCTTCTTTCATCATGACAGCTGCAATATATATCAGTTCCCTGTCGGAATTGATCACGCTGACATGTGACGGTAAATCCAGCTTATTTAGCTTCTCAATAAGCTTTTCAAGATTAACCGTCGAAGGTAAAACTCCCAACTCTATATTTGTGTGTTTGGTTTCAGAAACATCAAGGGGCGCATCATACACCATCCAAGGTCTAAGCGCAGCAAGATCTGAGTTCATCTTGTTGATCTTATCGTCCACCATGTGAATCCTAAAATTCAGTCTCAAAATTGATGAAATGTACCCCTCAATCTCCGCTCTCCTGTCAAGAAGGGCATTGAGCTTTTCGTTAGTAATTATTCTCTTTGTTATGAAAAGTGGCTCTTTCTCTTTGGAATATCTCTTTAAAGTTTCCAGGGCGGTTTCCGTCCTGCTCATTTCTCCTTCGATGGTTGTGACATAGTCCACATCGCCATCTACGCTGTCCAATTCCTCGGGCATCTTTGCAGCCTTTTCTTTAGAAGTCTTTGCAGTAGAAGTCTTTTCAACTTTTTGCCTAGAGCTTTCTAAATCTCCTTCCCACGGGCTCTTTACGCCTTCGAGATTGTCTGCTGCGGCTTCATCGGATACCTCCTCCGAGATATCCTTGTCCTCCACCTCCAAATTGTCCTGAACAGGTTCTTCTTTGTTCTCCTGATCTTCCGGGACAAATCTCTCGGTGATTTCCACTACCCCAAGATCAGCTAAATCCGAAATGAGTTTATCTTTATTATTTGAAAGTCCAATAACAGCCAGCTTCTCCATCTTAGCTATTGACACTGTTATTCACTACCCTTTCATAAATAAAATTAGCTACATCGTCCATCTTATCCTCTGCTCTTGCCTGTAAATCTTTGTTCTGCTTCCGCACATCATCGATGAAGTCCTCGTAGTTTGATTGGGCTATCTCGTTACCCTCGTCCAGCTGAGCCTGATAAAATGTCTTGCCCTCCTGCTCCGCTTCCGCTATAATTTCTTCTTTTCGATTCTTTGCATCTTCGAGGATTTTCTTTTCTTCAACTTTGGCATCTTTGATTATCTGTTCAGCCTTTTCTTCGCTTTCAACAATCTTCGCCAGTTCTTCAGAAAACATAAACCCACCTCCTTTTCCTTAGAAGATACGTATATTTTATTATACCCTTAACTAATTAATTCTTCAAGTTTTTCGAAGAAAAAAGCGACCTTTTTCAGGCCGCTATGCATTGATATTCATTTCACATTTTTACCCATTTTCAATGTAAATTGATGGATTTTTCTCCCTGGCCAGCTCTACAATTTCGCCGATCTCATCAGAGTCAAAAACAAAACTTCGTGTAACCACATCTTTACCTATATGCAGCATTACATCCGGATAGACTTTCCTGTGATCCACATGCAAAGAAGTCACATCCTGCCACGGCCAAAGATTTCTGTATTCCCTTCCCCATAGTCTGAATTTAATGTCCACACCCTCATCATCAACGATGTATTCCTTTTCAAGGAAGGGAGCTACCGCAAGAATTACAGCAGGCACAAAATACCCATCCTTCCCTGAGGTTACGGCAAATCCGAGGAGAATCAATGCCCCCACAAGAGCAGACGGTTTAACCCATTTACTTCTAGGTTTAATTTTTCCTTTAAATGTCATAATTTACCCCTAGCGTAATTTTTTACTAAGCACTGAGCTTTAAACCTGAATTTCAGACTCCAGCTGTTCCACCGTCACCCCTCTATCGGAGGCCAGCTCGCTAAATGCAATTTCTCTAGCTTCCCTAGGTGCTCCAGGCATCTTTCCTCTTTTTAATCTCTTGAATACATTCTTATAAGTGCCGTCCGCATAAAAGATATTTGCTCCAAGCGAGCATGTGACAAGTGCAAACACCGGATTGATCAAGTTCATGAAACAAAACGGCACGTAAGAAAGTGTTGGAACTCCAAGTATGCTGGAATGATAAGCACCGCAGGATGACCAAGGTACAAGGGGCGACCATAGGGTTCCTCCGTCCTCAAGAGTCCTTGACAACATATTCCTCGAAAGACCTAATTCATCATACTTCTCTTTATACATTGAGCTTGGGATTATCAGGCCCAAATACTGGTCACACATTGTAGTTATACAGAATATACCCGTTACCATTGTGACTAAAACAAGCTGGAACGGGGTTTTTACCTTATGTATCAGATGCCCTAATAGTGATTCAACCGATCCTATTTTCTGTAGTATTCCACCAAATCCCACAGCCACTATCACCAGATTGTTTGTCCACAGCATGCTGTCCATTCCTCCCCTATTCATTAAGGTATCAGCCAGCTGATTTCCCGTTTCTGCTTGATACCCGTAGTGAACCATATGTATGCAGTCAGCGAAGCCTGCACCCTGGAATATCACTGCAAAGATACACCCGACTGCTGATATTAGAAGAACCGCAGGAATTGCCGCCATTCTTAGGACTGCAACAACAACAATTAAAACCATAGGAATTAAGAGCACGGGGCTCATGTAGTTGTAATGTCCCTCTATCGCGTGTGACAATCCCTCTGCAACTTCAGGATCAAAGCTGTTGGAATTCTGTACAGAAATTATAGTATATAAAACAATTGCGATTACTAGACTAGGAAACGTCGTGGAGATCATAGCTCTAACATGGTCAAAAAGGCCAGTTTGAGATGCCCCGGCTGCCAAATTCGTAGAATCAGATAATGGCGAAAATTTGTCACCACAACAAGCTCCTGAAAGTATCATTCCAGCAACAAGCCCCGGATTCATGCCCATGGTCTCTCCCATTGCCATAAATGCAATACCCAAAGTAGCAGTAACGGTCCATGCAGAGCCTAGAGCAATACCCACTATTGCACAGAGGATGCATGCCAGTGGAAGAAACATCGCCGGCGTTACAATCTTTAAACCATAATAAACCACAGCAGGAATCGTCCCCGCATACTCGAAGGCTCCAATCAGGCAACCTACAAACAAAATAATTATAATTGCTTCAAGAGACATACTGACTGCATCGAGGGCGCCGGTTAACATATCTGCATAAGACCATCCGCAAATTCTACCTACAATCATCGCAACAGCACATGCGATGACAACAGGAATATGAGGATCTGCACCCCATTTAAGCACATAGTTTAAAATCATTATGGTAAGTAAAACCACGATGGGAAGCAGTGCTTCAACTTTGTTAGGCAACCTTGCTTTTTTTACAGATTTTTCTTCATACATATCATTACCTCCATGATCAAATTTGTTAGAATTATATCAAAGTAGCAAGATAAAATCTATAGGCTTTGTTATTTTCTCACAAAATATTTCCTTAATACATGTCCGAAACATCTTCAATATTTTTGAAAATTCCCTCGAAAAATCTCCGATATTTTTTGTGTTATATAACAATAAATTTCTATCTCTCTTTTGTCATCTCACTATTTATTTCCTAGTTTACTGTCAACTCCTGATTGTATCCTTTAATTAATTATTCTGATGAATAATAACTCATTCCTGTATAAATAAAAGTGCGTTGACAGCCCTGAAAGTGAGGTATACAATGAAATTTAGGAATAATTAACTTATTAACAATCTTATTTGAAGGAGGGTATTTATGTTTAAAAAAGTCTCCAACGCATGTGTGCACATGGTCAACAAATTGTTGCCTGATCCATTTATTTTCTGCATTATGCTTACAATCGTCGTATTTGTAGTTGCAATCCCTGTAACTAAGATGGGGCCTCTTGAACTGGTGGACAATTGGGGTAACGGAGCGTGGAATCTTCTAGCCTTCTCAATGCAGATGGCATTGGTTCTCGTTTTAGGAAGTGCAATGGCCCAGGCTCCTGTTGTTAAGAGGCTTGTTGCTAGAGTAGCCTCTCTGGCTAAGACTCCAAAACAAGGAATACTGGTTGTTACTTTCTTCTCTCTTATTGCCTGCTGGCTAAACTGGGGATTTGGTCTGGTTGTAGGTGCTATCCTGGCTAAGGAAATTGCCAGACAGCTTGAAGGGGTTGACTACAGACTTCTTATTGCCTCTGCATATTCAGGATTCGTAGTATGGCACGCCGGTTTCTCTGCTTCAATTCCTCTAGCACTTGCTACTCCGGGGAAGGAAGCTTTGGTTAATGCTACGGGCGGTGCTGTTTCAGATGTCATTCCAACTAGTATGACAATCTTCGCTCCATACAACCTTGCTATGATCGTAATAATACTGGTTTGCCTGCCTTTCATTAATGCAGCAATGCACCCTGAAAAGAATGAGGTAATAACAGTTGATCCTGCTCTTATTGAGGAAGAGGTTTACGTTTACAAAACACCTGAGACTCCTGCTGAAAAACTTGAAAACAGTTGGATTATCACTTCTATCATTTCAGTATCAGGCGTTATTTATCTTGTAAGCTATTTCTCAAAGAATGGTTTCAACCTATCTTTGAACATTGTAAACATGGTGTTCCTTACACTTGGTATCATCTGTCACAAGACACCAATTAACTATGTAAGAGCTATTGCAGACTCTGCAAAGGGTGCTGCCGGTATAATCATTCAGTTCCCATTCTATGCAGGAATTATGGCAATGATGGTTACAGCAAATCCTGACACAGGAGTTTCCCTTGCCGGCGCAATTTCCCACGGATTTGTTAGTATCTCAAATCAGGTAACATTCCCACTCTTTACTTTCCTATCAGCTGGTATCGTAAACTTATTCGTACCATCCGGCGGTGGACAGTGGGCAGTGCAGGGTCCTATCATGATGCCTGCCGGTCAGTCACTTGGTGTTGATCCTTCAATCACTGGTATGGCAATAGCTTGGGGTGATGCTTGGACAAACATGATTCAGCCATTCTGGGCACTACCTGCACTTGGAATCGCAGGTCTTTCTGCAAGAGACATCATGGGGTATTGTTTGATAACTCTATTCTTCGTAGCCTTGGTAGTTTGTGGAGGATTCCTACTAGTAGGTCTTCTTTAAAACCTTACGGGCATAGATTTGAATAGTTTAATAAGATTATCATGATCAAAATACGCTGGGGTTTTCCCCAGCGTATTTTTAAATATTATTTTACCTCATTTCTGTACACCTATAAGCTACCTGCGAGCTCACTTATCTTTTTCAGCCTGTTGTTTACACCGGATTTTTTCAATGGCGGATCAAGCATTTCACCTAGCTGAGTCAGGCTAGCCTCAGGATTCTCAAGTCGCAACATAGCAACCTCCCTTAATTTCTCCGGGAGGAAGTTTGCTCCCTTGCTGTCAAGGATTTTTCGAATATCTTCGATCTGTTTCTCGGAGGCATTTAGAACCCTGTCCATGTTTGCCGTATCACAGTTTGTCATTCGAATAGCCTCGCTACGAAGCTCTTTTGTTATCATAACATTCTCAAGCTCCAAAACTTTTCCGTGAGCTCCCATGAGGGCAAGTAAGTCGCTAATGTACCCTGAAGCTTTGACATAAACCACCCAATAGTTCCTTCGCCTGGTCATTTTTCCCTCAAGGTCGTCAAAGGTTCCTATGAGGCGAACAAGGTCCTTGGCCATTTTCTCGCTGCCACAGCGCCATTCCATCTGGTAGCTTTTTTCGGGATTTGTTATTGTCCCGGCAGCCAGGAAACTACCACGAAGATAGCTTTTCCTGCAACATTTGGTTCTCACAATGCCCTGATAAATTCCATCAGATATATAATTGTTGCCCTGCTTTATCATCAATATGCCGGTTTCTCTGAGAATGGCTTCGCTTCCCATTTCAGGTGTGATTTTGAGCACGTAAACATTCCCCCGAGAAAGGTTTCCTCCCTCTTCATACTCCACAACAGGTTCTATGAGGAAGTAGTCCTTAAGGAGGACTTTGAAGTGCCTTGCGACGGCAGCATTTTCCGTTTTTAGAATTATATTAAATTTTCCTCCACCAGCTAGACCGATACTTCCTGCCATACGAATGAAGCTGGCGATTTCCGCCAGCTTGCAACAATTCTTATTAGTTTCAAATCTTGCCAGTTCGTTCTTAGTTTCTTGACCGAATGACATATGTCCCCCTTGAGGTACGTTAATTTTAAATTTCCAAACTATTTGTTCTTTCTAAACTACTTGTTCTTTCTAGGTGGAATTCCAAGAATCTCTCTTGCTTCGTCAGGTGTAGCGATTTCTCTGCCCATGATCTTAGCAAGTTCTACAGCCTTAGCAACAAGCTGACCGTTGGATTCTGCGAGAACACCTTTTTCAATGTATAGGTGATCTTCAAAACCTACGCGAACGTGTCCGCCCATAGCGATTGTAGCTGCTGCAATTGACCAGCAGTTTCTTCCAAGGCCTGTAGCTGTCCAAGTGCATCCTGGAGGAAGAGAACCTACCATGAAAACAAGGTCTCTGATAGTAGCCGTCATAGTTACGCCCAAAACGAAGTCAAAATGCATAGGATCCTTGATAAAGCCCTTCTTGTGGAACTTAAGAGCAGTGTCTATCATTCCCTTTTCGAAAACTTCAAGCTCAGGCTTGATGCCCTTTTCGTTCATAATCTTAGCGAAGTTCACGATTGTATCATCAGTGTTAACGAAGATTTCGTCACCGCCGAAGTTACATGTACCGCAGTCAAGAGTTGCAAATTCAGGTGTAGGAACTACATCTGTAGAAGCAAGTCTCTCAAGGTCAGTCATACCTACAGCACCACCTGTTGAAGGCTGGATAATTACATCAGGACACTCTTTGTAAATAGCATCCATACATTCCTGGAATCTCTCCGTTGCCTGAGTTGGAGTTCCATCATCCCATCTTACGTGAAGGTGAATAACAGCAGCACCTGCATCGTAAGCTGATTTAGCTTCCCTAACGATTTCTTCAACGGTGTAAGGTACGGCAGGGTTCTGCTCCTTGGTAACCTCTGCTCCACAAATACATGAACTGATAATTAGTTTTTCCATTTCTTCTCCTTATTTTAAAGTAAATATTTCTCCGCCCTGAATTTTCAGGGGTTTTCACAAGATAGTTATTATTGTATCATTTAAAAGACTTTTATTCAAGTGCCGGGAAAGTTTCCCATAGGGATAGGGCTTTCTTCCACAAACCTCACCCTGCAACCTATTTTGTGTCTTTTGTGTCATCCCATTATCTATTTTATGTCTCTGTGTTCCACCGTCACCTGAAATCCTGCTTTCCTGAACTTTTCACCCATGGTCTCTGCCATCACCACAGACCTGTGCTGCCCACCTGTACACCCAAAGGCAACGTTGAGATGATTCTTACCTTCCTTCTCATAATATGGAACGATTCCCTTTACAAGGGCAAACAAATCTTCAACAAAGTCCCTTGTTACAGGTTGTTTGAGAACGTAATTTTGAACCTTCTTGTTCTTCCCTGTCAATTTTTTCAGACTTGCAACGTAGAATGGATTAGGAATAAACCTCATATCCAAGATCATGTCAGCTTCCTCAGGCAGACCTCTTTTGTATCCGAAAGATTGAATGTTTAAGGTAAACGGCACCGTTGGAACCTCATCTTTAAAGGCCTTGTCCAGCATTTGGTTGAGCTGAGCAACCCTCAGTCCTGTAGTATCGAGGACATAGTCAGCAATCTTCCTGATTCCCGACAGAAGCTCTCTCTCCTTTTGAATAACTGTGGCATCAGCAGCTCCCATGTATAGAGGATGATTACGCCTGGTTTCGTTATATCTTCTCATAAGTGCTTTGTCACTTGCCTCAACAAACAAAATCTTCAGATCCACTCCGCCATCTTTTTTCAGTTTATCAAGTGCCGAAGCCAAATCCTCAAAGAATTCTCCACCACGCACATCGATGATTATGGCGACCTTATCAATGTGGTGAGAACTCCTGGAAAGTTCCAAAAAATTCTCAATCAAAGAAGGAGGCATGTTGTCAACACAATAAAACCCCTTATCTTCAAACCAATCAGCTACAACCGTTTTCCCGGCTCCTGAAAGGCCGGTGACCAAGAATACCGATAACTTTTCCATTTTTACTTCCTCAATACTAAAACGCTAATGGTACGATTCTACACTTCCTCAACATTCACAATACGATCAATACCTATTCCAGCTTCAAAAGCCATATCGAGGCCTTCCTTGAAACTCCCCACAAACTCGGGCCTGTGAGCATCGCTGCTGATCACAAAGTTCACATTATATTTACTACAAAACATCAGCTCTTCAACAGTTAAATGTCCATGCCAAGGGTTTATCTCCATCAGAGTGTTTCGACTCTCGCAGGCTTTCGCCACCCTTTCAAGATCAATAGGAGCCTTATCCCCCGGATGAGTCAAAATCATTATTTTGTTCTTTTCAATGGCAGAAACCATCATATCAGTATTTTTCTTCCTCAAGCTTTTCTCGAACAGTTTCCCCATTCCATGAGACCAAAGCCAGTTGGCTACCACATAGCCTCCCATAACTCCAAAATGATATCCTGCATGGATGAAATCGAAGATTTTCTTCTCTTTTTCCGTCACATCAATATTATTTCCATGGTTGACAATATTGGCTTCAACGCTTAGAAATATTGATATCTGTGGATAACTCCTGTTGAGATCATCAATGATCTTTCTCATAACAGGAAAATCCCTTCGCTTAACTCCGTAGGTCAAATGCCCAGGCCCATGATCCGATATGGCAATTGAGTCCAAGCCCTTTTCCATTGCAACCTTTACGTTATCCTCTATGGATCCTTTTCCATGGGAAAAAACAGTGTGGGTATGGTAGTCCCATACCATCCTATATCTCTTACCGTTCTTTTCGTAAATCTCCACTAAATTACACCTTCACTCCAAAAGCATTAAACTTTTGTTCTGAAATTCTTACATTATCTCATATATGAAATCTTACCTGTTTCACATATCTTACATTATCTCATCTATTATTCGAACTTCAGGTTCCAAATCTACATTAAATTTTTCCTTAACGGTTTTCTTCACATGGTCCCTGAGGGCTAGAACATCTGATGCAGTAGCTCCACCCTTGTTAATGAGAAAGCCACAGTGCTTTTCAGAAACCTGGGCTCCCCCTATGGTGTATCCTGCAAGGCCTGCTTCCTGAATCAAAGAACCTGCAAAGTGTCCCGGGGGTCTTTTGAAAAAGCTACCGCAGCTTGGAAATTCCAAGGGCTGCTTGCTATTTCTCCTATCGGTAAAATCATCCATATCCCCCTTGATTTCCTCCACATCCTTCGGCTCGAGTTCAAGTTCTACCTTCAGGATTATTTCCCCTGTATCCTTAAACCTGCTGTGTCTGTAGCCGAGTTCAAGTTCATCTCCGGAAAACCATTCGGCGGCACTGCCATCAGGCTTCATTGCATATACCCTTCTGACAACCTGCTTCATTTCTCCCCCATAGGCTCCTGCGTTCATGAAAACAGCTCCACCTACACTTCCTGGAATTCCGCTCAGGGGCTCAAATCCTCCAAGTCCTGCCCTCATCGCCTCTCGAGCAAGCCTGCGCATCAAAACCGCCCCGAAGGCCGTAACCCTATCACCTGAGACCACTATTTTGTCGAATCCGGGGCCAAGTTTCACAACAGTGCCTCGAAAACCCCCATCCCCAAACAGGGTGTTGCTTCCGTTCCCCAAAACAACATAAGGGGTCCCGGAAGCGGCGATTTCGGCCATGACGGAAGCAAGCTCCTCCTCTGTATCCACCAGAATCAGTCTGTCGCTTGCACCCCCAACCTTAAATGAGGTGTACTCATCCATTTTACAATTCTCTATAATTTTCATAATTTTCAATCCTTTTTCAGTCGTATTCCTAATATGGGCTTCACTACAAAATATCATCCCTGTCTATTTTATACTTGTCGTAATGCTGGTAAGCCTTGGTCTCGGAAGGCATATCCTTTTCCTCAAGCTTTTCCTCAATGTGTCTGCTCAAGTAGTAATAGATGATGGCGAAAACCGGAACACCTAAAACCATGCCTATAAAACCGAATAGACCACCACCGATGATGATGGCAAACATAACCCAAAAGCTTGGGAGCCCCACCGTTCCACCGAGAATTCTAGGCCCTATCACATTCCCATCAAGCTGCTGGATTACCAGAATCATCAGGGCGAAATAAAGAGCCTGCATAGGGCTTACCGTGAGTATGATAATTACCCCGGGAACCGCACCTATAAACGGTCCGAAGAAAGGTATGATATTGGTAATACCCACGATTGCACTTACAAGGAGGGCGTAAGGCAAACCGATAATATACATGGAGATGTATGTCAAAACCCCTATTATAGCTGAGTCTATGATTTTACCGTTGATGAAACCACCGAATGTTTTGTTTGAAAATGCAAAGAAATCAAAAATCTTGCCCGCCGTCTCCTCGGAAAACTTTGCAACTACGATTTTTTTTGACTGGGCAAGGAAGAGTTCCTTCCCATTCAAAAGGTAAACGGCCACGATAACGGAGACCAGAACGTTCAGGATTGTCTTGAATGTGAAAAGAACACCCTCTGTGATTTTCTGAAGGTAAATATCCAAACTGTCCATTATACCCTCTTTGGACCAGGTAACCACCTTGCTTTGAAGCTGATCGAAACCTGTCCTTATTGAATCCGCCGCAAAAGCCAATTCTCCCCTTTCGAGCTGAGATTCGAAGAAAGTTCTGAGCTTCCCAAGATTCGCAGGCGCCGATTCAATGATATTCGTCAAACTCTTTATGAGTTCAGGAATTATCATCCACAAAACTCCCCCCACAACGGCAAAGAGTAGCACAATGGATGCCACAGAAGCTATAACTCTGGCACATCTTAAGGTGCTTATCTTAGTTTTAAACATGGGAAGGCTATGATGGTACGCAAGCCTGACAACAAAATTGTAAACAGGGCAAAGAAGATATGCCAAGACTCCTCCAAGGAGAAATGGAAACAAAATATTCCCTGCTGTATCTATGGCGCCGGATATATCTCCCATGTTGGAAATAGCATAGTGAAATGTTATCAATGCCACTCCCACTAGGAAAAGGGTAAGCCAAAGTCTGAAGTATTTGCTTTTGAATCTATTCCTCACCGCTAAAGTTCTCCTTATTTTTTCCTTTTCTATAGTACTCCTGCATTATTTCATCAGGAACTGCACTGCCACCTGTTGCCCACACAATGTGGTTTGCTTCCACATCTTCAAGACCATCCCAATTCTCAGAAATCAGACCTGGCCCCGGGAAGGCTGCACAGGCTGAAGGTTCCACCCATATATCCTCAAGTTCTGCAAGATTTGTTAAGTACGGGTAAAGATCCTCATCTTTGATAGTAAAGCATCCTTCCAGCATACCGGCCATAATCGGCGATACCAAGGCGGAAGGTCTCGAAACGGCAAGTCCATCTGCCTCGGTTTTTCCGCTGAGACCCACATCTTGAGCTGAAATCTCCTCGTAAAGTCCCGTAACTAGTCCAAGGGTCATTGCAGGGGCCTGCACCGGTTCAGCAAAATATATGTGGGCGTTTTCTCCAAACTCATCTCTGATACCGAAGGCAATACCTCCGGGAGCGCCGCCAACCCCACAAGGGATATACACAAACAGAGGAGAACCCTCCGACACAGAGATATTTTGTTCCTGAAGCTGCCTAGCCAGTCTTCTTCCGGCAACGGCATATCCTAGGAATAAATCCAAGGAATTTTCATCGTCAACAAAATGGCATTTCGGGTCTGCCTCAGCCAGCTTCCTTCCCTCTGCAACGGCTTTCTCATAGTCCCCTGAATACTCCACAACATTTACTCCTGCCTCACGCAAGAGTTCCTTCTTCCAGTCCTTGGCATCCTGTGACATGTGCACATCCACCTTGAATCCCAGTTTCGCGCTTATTATGCCAATTGACATCCCCAGGTTTCCCGTGGATCCCACCGCAACACTGTAGCCTGCAAAGAATTTCTTGAAATCATCGTCAGCAAGTCTTGCGTAGTCGTCCTCTTTTGTGATCATTCCGGCCTCTAATACAAGCTCCTCTGCGTATTTGAGGACCTCGTAAATTCCACCCCTAGCTTTCACTGAACCGGAAATGGGTAGGTGGCTGTCACACTTGAGGTAAAGATTTCCCTGAACCACCTCTCCCTTGGAAAGAAGGTAATTCTTCATCTTGTGAATTTCTTTAAGTGGAGATTCGATTATTCCGTGGCTGTCTGCGGTTTCCGGAAAAACTCTCTCGATATATGGGGCGAACCTTTTCAGTCTGGCCTCCGCCTCATCAATGTCTCTTCTAGTAATCTTTCTGTCCTTACCTGATGCAGCATCTGCATCGATTTTATTTTTATCATCTGTACCTGTCATCACAGGGTTTGCCCAAAATATCGGCTTTCCCTCTGCAATCTCATTGTTAAAGAACTCTGCGGTTTTTCCATTGTTTTTTCGTTTCATCAGTAATCAGCCCCCTTTGAGACTATGTTTCAGCTAATAGGAAATGTTAATCTTTAATCCTTAATTAAAATTTTACAACTAAATTATACCTCATACTCAAGTTAAATGAAATAAGTTAAAAAGATTTTACATAATCACAATGGCACCACCAAATTAGGCATTGCAATTTGGCACAAAAATGCTAATAATACTTATATAACAATATTAACCTTTTTCAGGAGGATTAGGCCTTGTTCAAAAGATATATAGACAGCGTTACAACCAGTAACATACCCAACAAACCTGCTCTGGATGCGGCTTTTAGCTTTGCCATGGACAAGTTGGGAGAAAACAAAACCCTTGACGAATGCAATCTGGCCATAATAAAGTACTGGATTTTAAAGTTTATTGAAGACTATCAAATTCCCGTTGGAATCCAAGATGTGGACAGATATCTTTACGAAAAGTCGAATAAAAATGCCTGAACCGATATATTTACAGCCCGTGTTTGAGCTTCTTTCTGGCAAGGGTCGTCTGTGGCAATCCAAGGATAGCGGCAGCCTTCCTTGTGGAGTCTCCCTTTTCTAAGGCAAAGGCAATCACTTCCCTCTCCTGAGAATCCATAAATTTGTGAAAATCAAAAGAAGAGTTGAAATCTCCCGGCGTCCTAATACTAGGCGCACCGCCACTTCCACCCTCTGTGTGAATAAGCTGATCCACATCTGTCTTAGTTATAATCTCCCCCTTCGTCTTGATGACAAGCCTGTGAACCACATTCTCAAGCTCCCTGACATTTCCCGGCCATGAATGATAAAAAAGCGTCCTCAACGCATCGTTTTCCATCTCCTTGTGTATGGAATATTTCTTAGACCAATCCGCAACAAAAGATTCAGCTAGGCAGATTATATCCTCTCTTCTCTCCCTGAGTGGGGGCACATCTATGGTGCAAATATTAAGTCTGTAGTAAAGGTCTTCTCTGAATTCCCCTCTCTCCACAAGTTCTTTGAGCGGCACGTTGTTCGCCACAATAACCCTGACGTTCACAGACACCGGCTTGCTCCCACCGATCCTGTAAAATTGGCTCTCCTGAATGACACGGAGAAGTTTAGACTGCATCTGTATAGGTAGCGTTCCAATCTCATCCAGAAACAAAATACCGTTGTTTGCCATCTCAAAATACCCGTGTTTGCCATCATCTCTGGCTCCAGTGAAGGCACCCTTTTCATATCCGAAAAACTCAGATTCAGCAAGGCTCTCGCTTATGGTTGCACAATTTATTTTCACACAGGGACCACTTCGCCTGCTGCTGTTTTCGTGAATCAGTTCTAAGACCTTTTCTTTACCGACTCCCGTCTCTCCTTGAATTATCACATTGCAGTCGTATTTGGCAATGTTGAGCACCTCGTCAACCATCTGTTTTGTGCGTAGACTCTGAAAAACAAAATCTCCCTTAGAACCGGCTCGCCCGATTCCGATTTCGTTACCGTCCTCACTGTATTCAGGCCAAACTCTATCCTTAGCCGTCTTTTTCCATAGCTTTTCGGCGTTTTCCATCTTCCCCTTAAGCTTTTCCACAAGTTTGAAGGTGAACTCCGGGTGTTCCTCCACATACTGGTCAAAAACGTGCATGTGAACTTCCTTACCAAGACCTTCCGTCGCAACTGCTGCGGTCCAGTAGTGGTTTCCGGCAGAAGAAAAAAACACGTGGCCGTCTTCCTTAACTATGGAAACTGCAAGGCTCTCAGCACCAAAAATATCGTCGATTACAACCACCTTGTCAGCTATCCCACCATATATGTTGTCCAGAGGCATCATCTCCCTTGCGGCTTCTATGGGTCTCACAAGGTCAACAAAATATATTGAGTCCACGATTCCTTCCAATGCCTGTGTTGTGGCTACTTGCTGACTCGCCTGCTTGGAATTTTTATCCATTATGACGGAGATTTTCCCCTTAAGGTTATTATCTCTCATTGCTTCCCTCATAGCCTCAGCGTAGAGCATAGAGGCTATGGGACTTGTTCCTATTATCATTGCTGTTGTGATTTTTTCGGCCTTAGCAATCTTGTATAGTCCGTAGAGGTTTCCTGCTTCGTCTAGGGCCGAAAGCACAAACTCATCCTTTATGTCCTTGATTGCGTGTCTAAGTGGCGTGGTGTCAAAGACTATCGCCCTACCGGTACAAGTTATCTGTCCGAACTGGAAATCAACTGAGTGAATGGCGTCGATCTCCATTGGTATTCCACAGGTCGAACACACGCAATAAACCTTATCACCCTCTTTGAAGTTCTCAGGATTTACGTAGTTCTTACCCATTTCCAACATTTTACCGATGAACACTCCTCCGGTTTTAGTGTAAGGATTCTGAAGCTTTCCCCTCTTGTTTATAATGTCTATTATTCTTTCCTTAATCTTGCTTATATCGTAGCCACAGCTTGAACATATTTGGTTAAAGCTTTCTTTTTCAAATTGAACTTTTTCTACCTGAAGTACAGCTTCCCCGTGACGAGGTATGGTTGTGTTGTCAAGTTGCCACGCTGCAACGGGCAGCACTCCCTTGGGGGAGATTACCCTTGATAAACCGAAATTTTTCATTATTCTCCTTATTTTGTTGATATTCTGTGCTGATTTTCTGTTTTATTCTTATGTATATTTATTGAATAAATAAATCTAATTTCATTTTGTCTATAGTTACCTTTCTTATATATATTTTACTATTTATTTCGGCCCGGGTCAATAAATTCGACCCATTTTCGGAACACATATTGAAGGTGTGACCCATTTTTGGTTTTCATAACCCGCTATATTAAGGTTAATTACATTCTGAAAACGATTTATTTTCGGAACCCGAAAAAAACCTTGAAATAAATTTCACAATTGAGGTCTTTTGTTGGCAAGGGATATGGGAACAAGAAAAACAATTTATTAACATTCCACAGAGCCATCTTGATAAACTTTTGACTTTTGGCACATCACTTGCAATATTATAAAGTCGGTGAGACATCACCGTAGTTTTTTTTATTTATTCATTATTAAAAGAAAAGGAGAAAACTTTTAATGAACACTTTTAAAGCAATTATCAAGTTCGTTCCGGTTGCAGTTTTGGCTGCACTTATGATAGTCGGAATGGACGCGCTTATTGCAGCTCCTATCGCAACTATCTGTGCTTGTATAGTAGCTTCTATCACTGAGAGGCTCAAGTTTAAAGATATGATCGATGCGGCTGTTGGAAGCGTTTCTCACATTCTAATAGCTCTATTCATTCTAATGTTTGCCTACGCAATGGCTTCCGCATTTATGACAACAGGAGTTGGAGCTTCTGCCGTTATAATCGCCCTTTCCCTCGGCGTAACTGCTAAGACAGTTGCCGTTGTAGGTATCGGTGTAACAGCGGTTCTTTCCGTTGCTACAGGAACTTCTTGGGGAACATTTGCAGCTTGCGCACCTATCTTCCTATGGCTGAACAACATCGTAGGCGGTGACATCGTTCTTACAACATGTGCTATCGCAGGTGGTGCTTGCTTCGGAGACAACATCGGACTTATTTCTGACACCACAATAGTATCCTCCGGTATCCAGGGAGTTGAAGTAGTTGACAGAATCAGAACCCAGGGTGTATGGTCTGTGGGTTGCCTTATTCTTGCTATGATCGCTTTCTTTGTAGCAGCAATAGTTCTCGGACTTCCAAACGAAACTGCTGACGCCTCTGGAGTATTTGACAAGTTAACTGCTGAGGCTCCTGATGCAATAGCATACATCCAGAAAAAGAAACCTGAAGCTATCGACCTTCTAAACCAGGTTCAAGACGGGGTTGCTCTTTACATGATCATCCCACTAATCCTTGTAATCGGTCTTGCAGTTGCAGGTGTTAACACCTTCATGTGCATTGGTTCCGGTATCGTTTCAGCATACATCCTAGGTCTATTTGCAGGAACTACTACTTTCGGTGGACCTTCTTGGGCAAAGAGTGGTCTAAATTCATACCTTACTCTTATAATGGATGGTTTCTCAGAAGCCGGTTCATGGGTAGTTGTAATGATGATGTGGGTAGCAGCCTTTGGCGGTATCATGGCTGCAATGCATGCCTTTGAGCCACTTGCAAGATTTATCGTGGTAATCTCCGGAAGAGTCAGAACTATGATGTTCTGCAACGGTCTTCTCTGCATCGGCGGTAACCTGCTACTAGCTGACGAAATGGCTCAGATTGTAACCGTTGGTCCTATCATCAAGAATATCCTTGAAGAAAACGTTGAGGCTTCCGATGAGGATATGTACAAGCTGAAGCTGAGAAATGCTACATTCGGCGATGCTATGGGAGTATTCGGTTCACAGCTAATTCCATGGCACGTATACCTTGCGTTCTATGTTGGTATCGCTGTAAACGTATATCCACTTTATAAGTTCGCTGCCGTTGACTTTATCAAGTACAACTTCATGGCTATAATCGCCGTTGTTTCGCTACTTCTACTGACTCTGACCGGTGCAGACAGATTTGTTCCACTATTTGGTCTACCTCACGAGCCTGAAGCTAAGCTGAAGAAACACATAAAGGTTGCATAGCCTTAATTAGCAGAATCGATTCCTTCCAAAGGTCGATTGAGTAAGTTCGGTTCAACAATTCACTTTTCATGATATGACAAAGCCGAAATAACGCAAAATTAACCCATATCTCTGAGGCTTATCCTCGGAGGTATGGGTTTATAATCTTCCGATTTCTCAGAAGTATTTACACTTTTCATTAACATAAGCTTTACTTTTGATGTATAATGACCTTAATGAATAGATGAAAGGTGGATATATAAATGCTTATTAAAACTCCCATAGGTGTGCTCAATATAAAATGTTCAGATAAGGGGCTTTGCTCCATAAGTGGAAAAAGCTTATCAGGGAAGCCATTTCATGAGAAAAACGACCCTGAAATGTCGGAATTGCTACAAAGAGAAAATCCGTCAGAGGATCTATTTGAAATAGTCGATGATGGCAACAAAACACTTTCGCCTGCAGAGGTGCTGGAACGAAGAGTTGCTGAATGGGTGGCAAAGTATTTTGTTGGTGCTGAAAGGGAGTTTCCAAAGGATATACCCCTCGACTTAAATGGTACTGAATTTCAAACTGCTGTATGGGAAGAACTCATGAAGATACCCTATGGGGAAACAAAGACATATGGGGAGATTGCGAAAAAAATGGGGAAACCAATGTCAGCAAGGGCTGTAGGAAGTGCCTGCGGTAAAAATCGTGTTTTGCTGGCAGTACCATGTCACAGAGTAGTTGGAACATCCGGGCTTGGCGGCTTCGCCCTCGGACTTGAAAAGAAGAGGCTCCTCTTGGATCTTGAAGGTTCTTTGAATGAGTAGGGAGATAGAAGCGTAGAGTCCTCACTAAAAACGTAAAAGGGACTACTCTGCGTAGTCCCTTTGAATCTGAGTCAATGTATCGTCATTTATTTTGCTATCCCAATTGTAACATGAAAGCCAGCAAAGTATCGCCAGTAAAACCGGGATCCATCCGTTAATTTGCCATGGTTCAGGAAGATGAAGAACCGAATGAGCTGCAGCTGCGGCAAGGGATGTAATCGCTAAAATTGCAAGCTTATATGCTCCGCCGGAACGCCTTCTTCCTTCCTCGGTCTTCGCATTACGACCTGTACTTCTTGTGACAAAGAACAGTGCAATAAAGCTTACTGCAAGTAGGGCCAAAACCGCCGGTCCGAACACCAGATTGTATCCCCGATTGCTCACTCCTGCAACCAGAGCGAGTATGAAGATGTACGTGAAAAAGGCGTCTCCTAATGCCATTATGCTCTTCTGCTTTTCCGGTCTTTGAGGTGCTGCCTCCATTATGTCTTCCACTGCCTGGTCAAAATCTCCTCCAAGGATTCCGAGAAGATCTCTCTTGACACTTCGTCGGCTCTTATCCTCTGCTATCAGCGCATTTATCAAATCCGTTCTGACAACTTCGATGTAGGCTCTTGCAGCCCCTCTCACATCCAGTTCAGCCAGAAGATCCTTCATCAGATTCCTGTCCTTCATATCAAAATATCTGAGGCGCTTATCGTTAGTTCTCTTTAATTTTTCGTAATCGTTTCTTGAAAAAATACTTTTCTTACCCATAGTCTTGATTTTAACATATTTTTAAAGGCTTTTGAACCCTTATTTCACAAGCAAAAGGGGATTCCCTTAAGGTGCTTTGCCTATGAATGGAATCCCCTTCAAATTCGCTATTAAATTCTCAATGAGCTAAGTGTTAGATTGATTTACTGCTTTGGAGGATCGCTTGGATCTCTCTTCTCAGCAACATCGCTTGCTGTTGGAACGGAGTCCTTTGCAGCTGCGTATGTCTTCTCAAGTTCCTTGAGCAGATCGTAACGACGGAGAGCATCTTCCTCATTCTTTTCGAAGAGTTCTTCTGCCCTGTCAGGGAACTTTCTGGTAAGTGAACTGTACCTTACTTCGCTCATCAGGAAGTCCTTATATCCATCTGCCTTTGGAGCCTTGCTGTCAACATTGAGTGGGTTCTTGCCTTCTGCTGCCAAATCAGGGTTGAATCTCAACAGGTTCCAGTAACCTACATCAACTGCATCCTTGATGATACCCTGTGCATTTGAAAGGTTGATACCGTGGTTGATACATGGTGCATAAGCTATGATCAGGGATGGTCCCTTGTATGCTTCTGCTTCCTTGATTGCCTTGAGCGTCTGATTCATGTCAGCGCCCATACCTATCTGAGCTACGTATACATATCCGTAAGCCATAGCAATCTGAGCAAGATCCTTCTTCTTAACACCCTTACCTGAAGCAGCGAACTTAGCAACAGCTCCCATAGGAGTTGACTTGGAGCTCTGTCCACCTGTATTTGAATATACCTCTGTATCGAATACCAAGATGTTTACATCTTCTCCTGATGCGATAACATGGTCAAGTCCACCGTAACCGATGTCATATGCCCATCCGTCACCACCGAAGATCCATACTGATGGTTTGATTAGAAGATTGCTGTTGTCCTTTAGGAACTTAACTTCTTCCTCACTGTCATCCATCTTATCCAGTGCTTCAAGAACCGCCTTAGATGCTACCTTAGATTCATCTCCATCATACATGTGATCTAGCCAGTTCTGAGCAACTTCCTTGAAGTCAGCGTGCTTCTCTGCAAGTTTTTCAACTGCAGTCTTAGCTGCTTCTCTTCTGGTCTTCATTCCTAGATGCATACCAAGACCGAATTCTGCGTTATCCTCAAACAGGGAGTTAGCCCAAGCAGGACCGCATCCGTTTTCGTTTGTTGTATATGGTGTAGCCGGTGCACTGAATCCCCAAATTGATGAACATCCTGTAGCGTTTGCCACGAACATTCTGTCACCAAAGAGCTGTGTAACCAACCTAGCATACGGAGTTTCACCGCATCCAGGGCATGCTCCTGAGAACTCCAGAAGTGGCTGTAAGAACTGTGATCCCTTTAAGCTATCAGGCTTGAATGGAACCTCAACTCTCTCTGTTCCATAGTATACAGTATTGTACTTCTTCTGAGTCTCTTGCATCAATTCAGGAGTTACAGGAACCATTTCGAGAGCCTTGTTCTTAGCAGGACAAGTTGATGCGCAGGATCCGCAACCGGTACAGTCCATAGAGGAAATAGCGATTGTGAACTTCTGTCCATCCTTAGCCCCCATCATATCAAGAGCCTGATCTCCTATCTTCTTACCATCTTCTTCGCTCATACCAAATGCTCTGATTACAGCGTGAGGACATACATAAGCACATCTGTTACACTGGATACAGTTTTCAGGCTTCCATACCGGAATTCTCTGCGCGATTTCTCTCTTCTCATGAAGTGATGTTCCTGCATGTGCGTTACCTCTTGCATAATCAACAAATGTTGAAACAGGCAAATCGTCTCCACGCATTGCATTTGAAGGAACCATAACCTCGTTGAGGTACTTGGTAAGCTCCGGAGTCTTTCCTTCCGGCTGAGGGAAGCACATCTCTCCTTCGGCAGTCTTCCAGCTATCAGGAACCTTGAATTCCTTAACGTACTTGATACCTGCATCAACTGCTGCCTTATTCATGTTTACGATCTTCTCACCCTTACGTCCGTAGGTCTTCTCGATTGCTTCCTTCATGTATTCTGCTGCCTTATCGATAGGAATGATGTTAGCAAGTTTAAAGAATGCTGCCTGCAAAACAGTGTTGGTTCTCATAACCCCAAGACCGATTTCTTCTGCAAGGTCAACAGCGTTACAGGTGTAGAACTTAATGTTGTTATTTGCAATATATCTCTTAACGTTGCCAGGAATCATTCTCTCAAGCTCTTCCTCATCCCATGTTGTATTCAGTAGGAAGTAGCCTCCAGGAACAACATCCTGAACGATGTCATATCTGTGCATGTATGACTGCTGGTGACAAGCTACGAAGTTAGCCTGCTTAACATAATAAGTAGACTTGATCGGATGATCTCCGAATCTCAAGTGAGAAATTGTGATACCACCGGATTTCTTTGAGTCATACTGGAAGTATGCCTGTACATACTTGTCTGTATGGTCACCTATGATCTTAACTGAGTTCTTGTTTGCTCCAACGGTACCGTCAGAACCAAGACCCCAGAATTTACATGAGATTGTTCCTTCAGGAACTGTAACAGGTCTCTCGCTTGGTGTAAGTGAAAGATTGGTTACATCATCTATGATAGAAATTGTAAACTCAGGCTTTGGATCATCCTTCTTCAAATCTTCATATACCGCAAGGATATCTGCAGGCTGTACGTCCTTTGAACCCAGTCCGTATCTACCACCTGTGATAGTACATTTCTCAAATTCAGTTCCTCTTAGGGCCTTGACAATGTCAAGATACAAAGGTTCACCGATTGATCCCGGCTCCTTACATCTATCCAGTACTGCAATCTTCGTGGCAGTCTTAGGAATCTGAGATAGTAGATGCTCAACTGAGAACGGTCTGTAAAGGTGTACTTTAACAAGTCCAACCTTGCTTCCTTTAGCGTTCAAGTAATCTACAACTTCTTCAGTTGCATCACATACAGAACCCATTGCTACAATAATCTCAGTAGCGTCTTCAGCACCGTAGTAGTTGAAAGGCTTGTAGTTAGTTCCGATCTTTTCGTTAACCATATTCATGCAATCAACGAAAATCTGAACTGCATCCTTGTAAATAGGGTTGCAAGCTTCCCTGTGCTGGAAGAATGTCTCAGGCTGCTCAGCAGATCCCATTGCCATTCCATGCTCAGGGTGAAGAGCTTCAGCTCTTCTTCTCTTAACAGCTTCCCAGTCTACCATGCTCTTGAGTTCATCATAGTCCCAAACTTCGATCTTCTGTTGTTCGTGGGAAGTTCTAAATCCGTCGAAGAAATGAAGGGTTGGCAGGCTTCCGTTCATTGTTGCAAGATGGGCAACAGCTGCAAGGTCCATTACCTGCTGAACGCTGTTAGATGCCAGCATTGCAAATCCTGTCTGTCTAGCTGCCATTACGTCAGAGTGATCTCCGAAAATTGAAAGAGCATGTGTAGCTATAGCTCTGGCTGCTACGTGGAATACTGCAGGAGCCATTTCAGCCGCAAGCTTATACATGTTAGGAATCATCAATAGGAGTCCTTGGGATGCAGTAAATGTGGATGTAAAGGATCCTGCGGATGCTGCTCCGTGAACTGCTCCTGCTGCTCCTCCCTCTGACTGCATTTCAATAATGTTAACCTTCTCACCGAAAATATTCTTACGGTCGTCAGATGCCCATTCGTCCATGCTCTCTGCCATAGGGGATGATGGTGTGATTGGATAGATCGCTGCTACTTCGGAAAAAGCGTATGCCACGTGGGCTGCAGCGGTGTTACCATCCATTGTTTTTAGATTTCTCACTGGTTTCACCTTCCTTTGTTTATACATAAATTGCTTAATACATTGTTTCCTAGTTTAAGTGTACTCCTGACTGTATACAATGTCAACCGGTTTCTTGTGTTAGCTATACCTAATTTTCTCCTGTATTACAAGGGATTTGGGCTTTTTCCAGATTCCAGATCACTTAAGATCCCCATACAAAAAGACCGCGGCAAGTGGAGCTCTCCACATCTACCGCAGTCCCTGCTTGTCAACTATTTTGTTGTATAAAAATACCTAGTTTTCAGCACATCCCCGAAATGCTTCGACTACTGATTATTCTCCAGTCCCCCCTGAGCACCGGCATCAGGCTGAACACCGGCATCTGGTTGTGCAGATGCATCAGGCTGAGTAGGCATAGCTTTCTGAAGCTGGTTAGTCATGTATGTTATAAGGCCACCTTCCAATGCATCGATAAGTTTAACATCCTTTGTCAGGTCGCCGAACTTCCATTCCTTCTTGTCTTTGTCATACTTGGCAACCAATTTCACCTTATTCTTGACATTTTTCTTTAGATCCTTGGCAGCAGCCTTGATTTCCTTGTTGTATTCCTTCTTAGCTTCCTCTTTTGACATCTTAGCTAATTCAGCTCCCTTAGACATCATCTTCTTGTTCACTTTTTCCACCAACTTAGGAAAGTCGTTTGCTGTGATTTCAACATTTACCTCAGCCTCTTCGCCTTTCTTGGTTTCCTTGCTGTCGAGGATCTTATAATCGAAATCCTTCATCTCGTCCATGAGAGGATCCGGATTTTCCTTACGTGTCTTCTCAATTTTTTTCTTCTCGTCATCGCTTAGCTTCTTTCCGGTTAGCTTTTCCTGCCAAACGATCTCATCACCCTTCTGTAGGTCCTTAAGAAGCGCCTCTGCTGCTCCCTCAGGAGTATCGCTGTTGGCCCCGCAAGCTGCAAGCCCAAATACCAATGTCACGCCCATTGCGAGCCCAAAGATTTTCTTGATTGTCTTGTTCATGGTCAATTCTCCTTGTTACTTCTACATTAATTTGAATATCAATATTATACAGCCACAAGGTCAATCTTGCAAGAAAAATCCAAAGGTATATAATACTAATTATGAACATTAAAGAAAGTACAAAAACTAAATCAATTATATGTATGATGCTGTCGTCTACATCTTTTGTGATGATGGCAACCATGGTAAAACTCTCCGGCGGCCAGATGCCACTTATGCAGCAGGTATTCTTTCGAAACTTAGTGATGCTGGTTTTTTCTTACTGGGTGATAAGGCAACAAAACATCAGCCTTCGAGTGAAGTCTGTTCATCGCCCCTTCTTAGCCATAAGGTGTTTGTTCGGCTTTCTAGGGGTGATATGCGTTTTTTATGCAAGCAACCATCTCTATCTTGCTGATGCCCAAATCCTGCAAAAGTTGAATCCCTTTTTCGTAACCTTCTGGGCATTTACTCTGCTCAAAGAAAAGGTTACTTGGAAGAGGGTGGCCACCATATTGCTGGGGTTTATAGGGGCAGTTGTGGTTATAAATCCAACGGGCACCTTCGGGTCTTCAGATATGTCAGGGGGCTTTGCTTCAATATTCCCATTCATCGTGGGAATTGCCTCTGCATTCTTCGGCGGTACTGCCTACGCCATGGTGGGACGTCTTGCAGGAGCTGTTGAAGGAATCGTAATCATATTTTACTTCTCGGTTTTTTCAATTGTGGTCACTGCATTTTTCCTGCCATCAAGCTGGGTTTGGCCGGATACGGTTTCTTGGATTTATCTCATTCTCATAGGGGTTTTTGCTGCGAGCGGTCAGTACTTCATCACCAAGGCATACACCACAGGGAAGGCAAGCTCTGTCGCACTGTTTGACTACACAGGAGTGATACTTTCGCCAATAGTGGCTCTTATAGTTTTCGGGGAAAACCTCAAGATTACCACACTAATTGGAATGGCCATTATCATCGCCAGCGGTATATGGTCTATGAGGCTTAAGAAATAGTTTTTCTCTAACAAACCAAGGCATCCTCAGTTTCCGAATTATTGATAGGGAGGATTCTCTGCTTGAATAGCCTTGAATTCATCCACATATTTCACGTTGGGAGGTACTGTCATGAGGGTAGCTAAACCCTCTTTTAAGAGTGTTTTGTTGAACATCTCATCTCCCAAATATACATAGGCTAGTATTCTTCCGTATTTATCCCTCTCCTGCACATCCGTTTCCAGCCTCACATATTTCCCCTCAAGGTGTTCCCTTGTAAATTGGCTCGTAACCTCCCCTTCGGGACTATTCTTCGATGGATCAGGGTGTACACTTTCCGGTGTGTCTATGCCGATCATTCTCACCTTCTCTTTCTTACCGTTGAGCTTAACGACTATCGTATCTCCATCCACGACTCTTTCACAGTAAGCTGAGCCGGCATTCTCTGACTCACTTTTATCCATGAACTGGGGGATTATTCCTTGGGGTATAAATCCCTTATCTCTGGCATATGCAAATCCCAAGGTCATGGCTATGGATATGAGAATTGTTATCATCTTCCTCCATGGGGACTTTCTTCTCCTATGGTTTTTTCTCTTCATATATTATTATCCTCTTTTTTAACGTCCGCTTTAAAAAACGAACACAGGGTAGAGTTCCTATCCCATGTTCGTCCTCATAAACTTTTATTTGACATGTATTGATTTTTGATCAATCTCAAAGCTAAGCCTATATCTATGCCTATTTGATATTGAAAAATCTCTTTGCGTTTTCGCATGTGATCCGTGCAACTTCCTCATATGGCAATCCCTTTATAACAGCCATCCTTCTTGCTGTATGCTCCACATATGGGGACTTGTTCGGTTTTCCCCTGTGTGGCTCAGGAGTGAGATAAGGTGCATCCGTTTCAACAAGGAGATACTCCATTGGAACTTTTTCAACCACCTCTACCCCTTTTCGATTATTCTTAAAGGTTAAAGGTCCCGCCATGGAAATAGTTCCTCCAAGCTTCACGTATTGAAGTGCCTCCTGTGCACTTCCTGAATAACAGTGCAACAAAACTCTGGCATCTCCTACAGAAGTCCCATCAGAAAGCTTCCTCTCAGGGAACCAACTTTTCCTCTCATCAGAAAAAGCCCCTTCTTCTTTCAAAATATCCATCGTGTCCTTAGATGCTTCCCTTGAATGAATAACGATTGGCATCTTAAGTTTATTAGCTAGTCTAATCTGCTTCCTAAACCATTTCTGCTGATCTTCCTTTGAGCTGTGCATATAGTGATAATCAAGACCAATTTCACCGATGGCCTGTACCTTGTCCTTCTTTGCAAGACCCTCTATGAGAGTAAGCTCCATATCGTCTATGTTCCCGGTCTCATGGGGATGGATACCAACAACAGCATAACACCAGTCCCTAGCTTCAGCATCTTTCACAGATTGAAGGGACGAGGCAAGGTCAAATGCAACATCCATGACATAAGAAACATCTGACCCATCAATTTCTTCCATCAGTGCCTGTCTTTCTTCGTCTGTGTATTTTTCAAAATTGATATGTGCATGTGAGTCAAAAAGCATTTCCCTTACCTCCTTTTAAGTTCTAGTTCGAGCTGTAGTTGCTCAAACTCTCTATCTGTACATGTCTATCTATGCATGTCCATGCTAGCTGACAGTTTCCCCATCCGGAGCATCTGTAGTTACAATTTCCAATTTCTCTCCGTTATCTGCAAAAATTATCATTCCCTTTGATTCCAGCCCTCTTAGCTTCCTTGCCTTGAGGTTTGCAACGACAATGACCTTCTTGTTCACCATCTCTTCAGGAGTGAAATGTTCTGCGACTCCGGATATTATCTGCCTCTTTTCCGTACCCATTTTTACTTGGAATACCAAAAGCTTATCTGCCTTTGGATGCTTCTCAGCGGAGACGATCTCCCCAACCCTGAAATCTATTTTGTCGAAATCATCGTATTCAATCTCAGGTTTAAGTTCAAGAGGAATATTCTCTTCCCCATTATCTTCTGTATCTTCCGCCGCGGCCAATTCCTCTAGTTCTTTCTCCACATCGATTCTAGGGAACAAAGGCTTACCCTTCTTCACTTTCTCCTGATACATCATCTCAAATTCCTTCGCATCTTCCCATGCAACATCTGCATACCAAAGACCCATCTGTTTACGAATCTCATCGGAAGTTGTGTGCATGAATGGATAAATGAGTATTGAAATTATCCTTATGGATTCAGCAAGATTGTGAAGGCAGGTGTCAAGATTATCCTTCTGTTCTTCGTCCTTTGCAAGAGCCCATGGCATCTTTTCGTCAATGTATTTGTTTGCACGCCTAACGAGAACCCAGATTTCTTCCAGAGCATTTTGGAATGCAAAACTATCCATCTGAGCCTCAATCTTATCAGCTGCTCCTATTGCAATGGCTTTGAGGTCTTTATCAAATTCATCTTCAATCTTTGCATCAGGTACAATTCCACCATTATACTTTTCAATCATGGAAACCGTTCTTGAAACTAGATTACCGAGGTCATTTGCAAGGTCTGAGTTGATACGCTTAATCAGTGCTTCCGTGCTGTAATTTCCATCGTGTCCGAATGTGTACTCTCTTAGGAGGAAGTACTTGAGGGCATCTATGCCGTATCTGTCTATCAGCTTAACCGGGTCAACAACGTTCCCCTTAGATTTTGACATCTTACCACCGTCCAGCAATAGCCAACCGTGACCCAAAACCTTCTTTGGTAGAGGTAGCCCAAGGGACATCAAAATAGCTGGCCATATTACAGTGTGGAATCTTACGATTTCTTTCCCAACCAGGTGAACATCTGCCGGCCAGTATCTATCGTAAAGCTCTTTATCATCAGGGTATCCGAGTGCCGTTATGTAATTAGTTAGAGCATCCAGCCACACGTAAATTACGTGCTTCTCATCGATTGGCACCTTGATTCCCCAATCAAAGGTTGACCTGGAAATACAAAGGTCATCAAGCCCTTGTTTAACGAAAGCCAACATCTCGTTTCTTCTCGTTTCAGGCTGCAGGAAGTCGGTATTCTCAAAGAGGTCGATGAGTCTATCCTGATACTTGGAAAGCTTGAAGAAATATGCTTCTTCGTGGGCCTCCGTAACCGGTCTTCCACAGTCAGGGCACTTTCCATCTACAAGCTGGCTCTCGGTCCAGAAGGATTCGCAAGGCTTGCAATAAAGTCCGCTATATACGTCCTTGTATATATCTCCCTTCTCGTAGATTTCCATGAAAATTTTCTGTACCCTCTCCATGTGTCTAGGCTCAGTTGTCCTGATGAAGTCATCATAGGAAATTTCCATTGTTTCCCAAAGCTTTTTCACACCTTCTACTATATTATCAACATGCTCCTGTGGTGTGATTCCCTTTTCCTGAGCGATGGTCTGTATCTTTTGGCCATGCTCATCTGTTCCCGTCAGGAATCTCACATCATAGCCTGAAAGTCTCTTGAACCTTGCCATTGCATCCGCCATCACGGTACAGTAAGTATGTCCTATGTGCAACTTGTCACTAGGATAATAAATTGGCGTTGTAATGTAATACT
The DNA here is from genome assembly GCA_029983755.1 of Anaerovoracaceae bacterium. GTDB lineage: Bacteria > Bacillota > Clostridia > Peptostreptococcales > Anaerovoracaceae > S5-A14a. The sequence continues at coordinate 1,286 of JASBYX010000008.1, read as the reverse complement.
TCTTCTTATCGCTCATTCTGATCAATCCTTCCTTTTATCATCTTGTATTGTCGGCTCCATCCTGATCCCAGCTCGGCTAGCTCATGATACCAGCTCCACTAGCACCATTTAAAAGCACAAAAACTCGTCGGCACATCGACCCTCCCCATATAATCAAAATATGGGATCTACCCTAGTCGGAACCGGCAAGTGTTTGTTACTGAATATTAAATTGTGGAACCAAAATCACCTTCTAGAAACCCTGAATTTTATCATATTCTTGTCTTTCAGAATTTCGGAAATCATATTTCTAGAAATCTAGATTTCTAAATCCTCGTCTGTCCAGTCTTCTCCACTCCACTCTTCTTCCGGCCATTCCTCATTGATAAAAATCTTCTTCATGATTCTGTCCATGCCGATAACAAGAGCAGTTCCTGCTACGAAGCCAACCCCGAGAATTCCCAAAGCAACCTTGGCTACCTTTGAAAAGCTATTCTTGGATTCTGCGTTCTTAACTTTCTTACTCATCTCAAAATCCTCCTTCTTTCAATGTATAACTTATACACCAAATACAGCGGCTTTAATACTTTCTTTTTTCTATATAGGATATGATAAGGTTGGCAGCTTCCTCATAGTCGATATATGAAGAATTCAGACTCAAATTATAGTTTCTGATGTCTCCCCATTTGAAGCTAGTATGATAGTTGTAATAATTCTCCCTAGCCTTATCATATGTCTTAATTAGCTCCTCAATAGTCTCCGGTTGTTCACCGTATTCTTCAATACAGCGTCTGATTCTATCTTCCTTTTCGCCGTGTATGAAGATGTTGGTAACCCCCGGAACATCCTTCAAGACAAAGTCCGCACATCTGCCGACTATAACACCTTCTCCACCCTCAGCAATCTTCTCGATCACCTTATACTGAGCCACAAAAACCTTGTCATTTATACTCATGGGATCTGCAGCGATGGACTCACCCAAACATATAGCTGACGAAAGGCCATAGGTGAAGCTATTCTTAGCTCTTAGCTCTTCCCCTTCAAAAATTGTTCTATCAAGTCCGCTTTCCTCAGTGGCCATTTCTATGATTTCCTTGTCATAGAACTTAACTCCGAGCTTCTCCGCAACAATCTTGCCGATTATTCTACCGCCGCTACCAAACTGCCTGCTAATTGTGACTAATTTCTTCATTGCGCCTCCTTACAAACGAGTCAATGTCTCTTTTCTACTGATATTATACACCAATTCCAACGGTTTTACAACAACGGAACATGGAAAATCTTGGTAATTATTTGTAAATATAATT
>JASBYX010000007.1 GCA_029983755.1 Anaerovoracaceae bacterium | reverse complement strand
AGAGAAAGAAAATTCCCCATACGATATGAATTTAACCATATGTGGACACATTTCCATAGGCCCAAGGCATTCCCATTCTCTAAAACTTCCCATACCTAAGCAGCTTTCCCACTTTATAAAAATTTAGTTACGTGATATTATTTATATGTTAGGAAAACCAATTTGATAATCACATTAATAGATTAAAACATTTTTATTCTAAGAAAGCTGTAGCCCGGCAAACAATAAATGAAGTTAATTTATCCCAAGGAGTCAGAGATGCCAAAGCTCGAAAACAGCCAAAAAAATCTCATAACCACCTATCTGAATTATGCGCTGCCGTCTATAGCCGCAATGTGGGTCTTCTCCATATACACCATGGTGGACGGGTATTTTGTTGGTAGATACGTCAGCGAAATAGCACTGGCCTCTGTGAACGTTGCCATGCCATTTGTCAATACGGTTTTTGCATTGGCGATAATCCTAGCGGTTGGAACTTCCACAAAAGTTGCCATATATCTCGGCGAGGGCAGGAGGAACGATGCCAAGGAAGTTTTCACCTTTACCGTAATAGCCATAATAATTTTTGCACTGTGTCTATCCCTCGCATCACGAATTTTCCTGAATGATCTGGCAAGGCTCCTGGGTGCTAGGGGGGATCTCTTCCCCTTAGTTCAACAATATCTAAGCATCATTCTCTGGTTTGTACCGTTTTTCATGGTGTCCTATCATTTTGAAGTCTTAGTCAAGATCGATGGATTTCCAAGGCTTGCCACCTATGGGGTCATTTCAGCGGCCATTTCAAACATGTTCCTTGATTGGCTTTTCGTTGCGATTTTTCAATGGGGAATTGAAGGTGCTGCACTGGCCACAGGCATAGCGCAGGTATTCTCAACAGTCATATTTACGATTCATTTTCTCAGGCCTAAGGCAAGGCTCAAATTCATCAGAATCAACGACTTTTTGGATACAACAAAACAGCTGCCTTCCATACTTTCTCTAGGAACCGGAGATTTTCTCTCCGAACTTTCTACAGGGTTTATCGTTTTTGTTTACAATATTTTTCTGCTTAAGTATTTGGGGGAAAATGCCCTGGTAAGCTATACCATCGTATCCTACTTCACCCTCCTCATCGCTTCCACCATGACCGGTTTGACTCAAGGGATGCAACCTCTTGTAAGCTATTATCACGGAAAACATGATGTGGAATCCGGGAAAAAAATAACACACTATGCTATTCGTTCTGTTGTTGGATTGTCTTTGATAGCTATTTTTATTGGAATAGTATTCCCGAAACAGATTTCTCTCCTGTTTCTTTCGGCGGAAAGCCATCTCCTTGATCCAACAGTTATTGCCCTGAGGAAGTTTGCCATCTCCTACCTGGCCCTAGGGGCAAACCTCCTCTTCGTAGGCCTGCTGGCCGCCAAGGGCCAGCCAAAAAAAGCCATAACCCTATCCACCCTTCGCGGCTTCCTGCTAGTCTACCTAGGCCTCATTGTGGTGAGCGGAGTGCTCCCTCCGGAATACATCTGGTACACCGGCACCCTCAGCGAAGGCATCTCCCTTATCATTGGCATATACTTTGTTCGTGAGCACCTGTAGATCTAATCATACGACACAGATACTAAAAGAGGGTGTGAGATTAATCTCATACCCTCTTTTTAATCTATCATAATTCTAATCCTAGCTAAACTAATCCTACTAAACCGATACTGGCTAAACTAATCCTACTAAACTGATCCTAGCTAAAGAAATCTCTTATTTTCTCTCCGAAGCTCTTCTTTTCCTTATAGCTTTCCGGAGTCAGGCTATCGCTCATATCCTTTATGAGCTTCTTCTGCTCATCCGTAAGATTCCTAGGAACCTCAAGTTTAACCTTAACATAAAGGTCTCCGTATCTTCCGGATCTGACATTAGGCATCCCCTTACCCTTAAGCCTGAATATTGTATCCGGCTGGGTACCTGCCGGGATGGTATAGCTTAGCTTTCCATCTATCGAAGGTACAGTAATCTCATCCCCGAGAGCAGCCTGCTCAAAACTGATAGGAATATCCAGTTGCAAGTTATCGCCGTTTCGCTTGAAGATCTTATGTGGCTTAACTGCGATAACAATGAATAAATCCCCTGCAGGGCCACCCTTATCACCGGGTTCACCCTGACCCCTAAGTGGAATCACTGTATCGTTATCCACTCCCTTAGGAATTTTAACATTTATCTTCACTGTCTTCCTTACTTTTCCACTACCACCGCATTCGTGACATGGTGTCTCAATCTTCTCACCTGTTCCTCCACACTCATCGCAAGGCCCTGTAGTCTGAAATCTGCCAAACATAGTATTCTGGACGTGGGATACCTGGCCGGTTCCGTGACACTTCTCACACGTTACCTTAGAAGTTCCCGGCTCGTTACCCTCCCCATGACAGGTTGGACACTCAACATATTTATTTAGAGAAATCTCTTTTTCAACACCGTGGGCAGCCTCATCAAAAGTAATCGTAATAGCCTTCTGAAGATCTCGTCCTCTCATAGGCCCTGATCTTGCGGAACCGAATCCACCAAATCCGCCAAAACCACCTGATGAACCGCCTCCGAATCCGCCGCTGAACATCTGGCTGAATATGTCCTCGAAACCTCCAAATCCGCCGGTACCGAATCCTCCGGCACCTCCAAAGCCTGCATTTGGATCTACACCAGCGTGGCCGAATTGGTCATATTTCTGCTTCTTCTCGGGATCAGACAGAATACTGTAGGCCTCATTTACCTCCTTGAAGGCCTCCTCAGCCTTTTTATCTCCAGGGTTTTTGTCAGGGTGATACTTCATTGCCATCTTACGGAAGGCCTTCTTTATCTCCTCTTCGCTGGCCCCCTTCTGGAGGCCCAAAACCTCGTAATAATCTCTTTTATCTGCCATAATTCCTCTTTCTCATGGAATATGGCGACCACAGTGTGGTCGCCCTCAAATCCTAATTAATTGTCATTTTGCTAGAGTTTCCACTAGCATAATCTCGATATACGATCGGATAGTTTCGGTTATATCCGGTTTTCATCGTTTACGGTTAAACTTACCGATTTATCTTATTTGTCGTCATCAACTACTTCGTAGTCTGCATCTACAACATTATCTCCACCCGGCTGGGATGAATTTCCACCGGTCTGTGAAGCATTTCCAAATCCTGCAGCTCCCATATCAGGACCCGTCCCTGCTGCTCCTGCTCCGGCTGCTCCTGCTCCACCTTCAGCCTGAGCCTGCTCATAAAGCTTGGTGGAGATGATATGGAATTTTTCTGTCAGCTTATCTGTCTTATCCTTAATCTCATCGATGTTGCCATCTTCGATTGCTTTCTTAAGCTCATCCTTAGCAGTTTCTACTTCGGACTTTTCAGAATCAGATAGCTTTCCTTCCAGATCCTTCAAAGACTTTTCTGTGTCATATACAAGAGCTTCTGCCTTGTTTCTGGTTTCAGTCTCTTCTTTTCTCTTCTTGTCTTCCTCTGCATACTGCTCTGCTTCCCTTACCTTGGCCTCGATTTCTTCCTCTGACAGCTTGGTAGAAGATGTGATTGTAATGTTCTGTTCCTTGCCTGTACCCTTATCCTTTGCGCTAACATTTACTATACCGTTAGCATCGATGTCAAAGGTTACTTCTATCTGAGGAATTCCCCTTGGAGCAGGTGCTATACCTGTAAGCTGGAATCTGCCAAGGGTAATGTTTCCGGCAGCCATTTCTCTTTCTCCCTGAAGAACGTGGATATCTACAGCTGTCTGATTGTCAGCGGCAGTTGAGAAAATCTGGCTCTTCTTTGTCGGAATAGTTGTATTTCTCTCTATAAGTTTGGTTGCAACTCCACCTAGAGTTTCAATTGAAAGTGAAAGTGGTGTTACATCAAGAAGTAGTACGTCGTGAACCTCTCCTGTAAGAACTCCGGCCTGGATAGCTGCTCCGATTGCAACGCATTCATCCGGGTTGATACCCTTAAACGGATCTTTTCCGGTAACCTTCTTAACTTCTTCCTGAACAGCAGGAATTCTTGTTGAACCACCAACTAGAATTACCTTTTCTATATCGCTGTTGCTTACTCCTGCATCGCTCATAGCCTTCTTCATAGGCTCGATGGTTCTCTTTACAAGGTCAGCAGTTAGCTGATCGAATTTTGCCCTTGTCAGATCCATATTAAGGTGCAGAGGACCATCACTTGTAACTGTTATGAAAGGCAAGTTAATATTTGTTGTCTGAGCACTTGAAAGCTCCTTCTTGGCCTTTTCAGCTGCCTCTTTCAATCTCTGTAGGCTCATCTTATCCTTCTTAAGATCTACGCCATGTTCCTTAGCAAAGCTTTCTGCCAAGAAATCCAATACTGCGTTGTCAAAGTCATCTCCACCAAGTTTGGTGTCACCATTTGTTGCTAGTACCTCAAATACACCGTCGCCCAGCTCGAGAATTGATACGTCGAAAGTACCGCCGCCCAAATCGTAGACCAATATTTTGTGAGAGCCTGACTCTTTATCAAGTCCATATGCAAGTGAGGCTGCTGTAGGCTCATTGATTATTCTCTTAACGTCAAGACCTGCTATCTTTCCGGCGTCCTTTGTTGCCTGCTTCTGTGCATCAGAAAAGTATGCAGGAACTGTGATTACCGCCTCTGTAACCTTCTCTCCCAGGTAGCTTTCTGCATCAGCCTTGAGCTTTGCAAGGATCATTGCAGATATGTCCTGAGGAGTGTAGGTTTTACCGTCGATCTCAATCTTGTGATCAGATCCCATATACCTCTTGATTGATGCAATTGTTCTGTCAGGGTTGGTAACAGCCTGTCTCTTAGCAGTTTCTCCTACTAGCCTTTCACCGTTCTTTGCGAAGGCCACAATTGAAGGTGTTGTCCTGTTACCTTCTGCATTTGCTATAACTGTAGGGTCTCCCCCTTCCATTACGGAAACTACGCTATTGGTGGTTCCCAAGTCAATTCCTATTACCTTTGCCATGTTCTTTTCCTCCTTAAGTGTTCTCTTAATGTTCTGTTCTGTGTTTGAAATAATGTTATATATTACTGTTAATTAGATTAATTTCAATGTCGTAATTTATATTTTAATTTGCTGATGTCGACAATCCAAACGACTGTTTTTATCAGCTTGTATCAGCTAATCGTATCTGTTCTTAACCCTGTCAATTGTTTGATCTTATCAGTTGTTGACTTTAACCATTGATGCTCTGAGAAGCTTGCCGTTTAAGGTGTAACCCTTTTGCATTACTTCAACGACTTTTCCACTTTCGTGATGCTCGCTATCGCAGGTCATCACTGCATTGTGAATGTTCGGATCAAAGTGCTCGTCTTCGGCCTTGATTTCTTCAAGTCCGGCAGCTTTCAAGGCATCCATCAGCTGTTTGAATATGAGGTGCATACCCTCTGCATACTTCTCATCCTTGCTCTCGTGATCAAGGGCTCTTTCAAAGTTGTCAATTACAGTCAAAAGGCTCAACATCAAGCTCTCGTTAGCCCTCGCATAAATATCAGACTTTTCTTTCTCGGCTCTCTTTTTAAAGTTCTGGAAGTCAGCCATGAGTCTAAGGAACTTGGTGTCTGCATCTTCACCTTTATCAGCAGCAGCCTCATTATCAGAATCCATGTTTTTCTCAGGGTTATCTGAATTTTCATCTTTATTCTCTTTCGCAGAGTCCAAATCCTCTGATGAACCCTCAGCCTTAAGTGTATCTTCAACTTTCTTGCTGCTCTCACCATCTTCCTTTGCTTCCTCATAAGCCTTTTGGTCGTTTATAAGATCTTCTGCGTGCTTAAGGTCTTCCTCATACATCTTCGTCTTCGTCAATTTCCTCTCCTTTCCAGCTGTCAAGGCTGAATGTATCATTTATGTTGTCAGTCAGATATTTGACTATTGATGTGATTTCACCATATCTCATCCTTGTAGGACCGATAACTCCTATCTTTCCTACAGTTTGTCCATCAACGCTGTAGGTTGCAGTAATAAGTGAATAATCTTGCAGCTCTTCGTCCTTATTCTCGTCACCTATGGTGACCACAACCCCATCATCTCTGTTTAAAATAGTCTTTCTCAGCCTATCCTTGTCATCGAAAATCCTCAAGAATTGTCGTGCCCTTGAGATATCGCTGTACTCCGGCATATCAAAAATATTCGAAAGGCCGTCAAGATACAGGTTCACATCAAGCATCTCTTCCAGCGTCCTCATAAAGTCCGGCATGATGAATTCTTCGAGCTTATTCATAGCTGTTAGGTCACTTTGAAAAGTATCTATAATATTCTGCCTAACCAGCTCGCTGAGAGTCTTCCCCTTAAATCTATATGTGATGTTCTTCGACAAAATACCTAGCGCTTCGTCGGTGTACTCTTCGTTTAGGCGGAGTGTGGTGTTTGAAATTCTACCGTTCTCTGCAACTATCATGAGCACTACTGTGTTATGATCCACAGGAAGAAACTTGACAAAATCAAGGCGGTTTTCCTCCTGGCTAGGTGTCATCACAAAGCTAGCTAAATTGGTAATGTCTGAAAGAAGTCTCGCAGCGTTTATAATGACTTTATCAAGTTCATTTACATCTGCTCTGAGCTGACTTTCGATAATTTGCTTTTCCGCCGGTGTAATCTCAGAATGCCCCATGAGCTCATTCACATAAAGCCTATATGCCTTATCGGAAGGAACCCTTCCTGCTGAAGTATGGGGATGAGTGAGGAAGCCTAAATCTTCCAGGTCGCTCATCTCATTTCTTATTGTCGCAGGGCTTATTCCAAGCTGGTACTTCTTTGAAAGTGTCCTCGAACCAACCGGTTCTGCTGTTGATATATAGTCGCTTATAATCGCCTGCAGAATCTTAAGTTTACGCTCTGTTAATTCCATGCTTCCTCCTTCCTAGCAGAATTATGACAAGCTTAATTGCTTTGCAATACTCTCTTATTTTGTTTTGTTAGCACTCACCGTCTTGGAGTGCTAACCACATCTATACTTTACTACTATTACCCATAGTTGTCAACAGATTTTAAGAAATATTTTTATTTTTCAGAGAATTCTTTTTTCCCAAGTATAAAATATTCTACATGGATTGTGAGCATCTTGTCGGAACGAGAATTCATTTTTGCCAATCATAGACTATAGTGTTATAATTTCTGTAATGTCCAAAAAAAGAAATTCGTGTTATAATTTTCATATTAAATAGAGGGGGAAATGCATTTGAACAGAATTTTTAATAATAAGGTTTTGCTGGTTCTCATAATTATCATTGTCCTATTAGCTGCAGCTCTAATTGTTAAAAACACAGTGATAGAGTCTCATAAAGCCGATAAGGGTAATTCAAAAGAGAGTATTGGTACGAGCTCTGATGACAGCAAATCCAATAACTCTAGTCAAATTGGATCATCAAAGGACAATAACTCAAGGGAAGAAACCGGGAAAATAAAGGCTGATAAACTTAGAAAAGCAAACCCAGATTTCTGGAAAGAGCCCACCGGTGATTACCCTGACTTAGCAAAAGTATCAGACCTCAATATTTTGGTTGATACTGAGAAACAACTCACATATATTAGAGATGGAGAAAAGAATCTTACAAGCTTCGTGGTTTCTACAGGCCTCTTTGATGGAGAATCGGAGACTCCTAAGGGCGAATATAGTGTTGAGACTGAGCGAGGAGATTCCTTCTTTGCAGCAGAGTTTCAGGAGGGAGCCAACTACTGGGTTTCCTTCAAAGATCATGGAATCTATCTCTTTCACAGCGTCCCTACAGATAGTTCCGGAAACTATATTAAAAAAGAGGCTGTTAAACTTGGAGAGCCTGCTTCCCACGGGTGCGTAAGGATGAGTGTAGCAGATTCCAAATGGATATTTGATAACATACCCACCGGAACCCCAGTAAAAGTTATATAAGATATTTCAACTACCGATTCTGGTTTGACCTAATAATATTAGACAAAACATCTAAAAAAGGTCTGAACACCAGTCGGTGGTTTTTTTATACCAATCTTCATTATTGAATTTATCCCTTGACAATACATAACTGTTCATATACACTATATACAGTTAGTGACGCGGAGGTGGATTGTGAATATACAGATCAAAAACTCGAGTAATGATCCAATCTATTTACAAATTAAAAATCAAATCAGAGATGCCATTATCAATGGAGAGCTGGAAGCGAATGAACGTCTACCCTCTATTCGCTTGTTAGCAAAGGAACTCAGAATCAGTGTTATAACCACAAAGAGGGCTTATGACGAATTAGAAACCGACGGGTTTATCCATTCCGTGCAGGGTAAGGGAAGTTTCGTTGTACCCCAAAACAAAGAGTTGATAAAAGAAAAGCTTCTTAGAAAAATAGAAACAAGCATCGCTGAGATTTTACATTATTCCAAACAAGCCGGCCTTTCGCATGAAGAACTGTTGAAAATGATTCAAACAATGGAGGACGAACATGCAAAATGCGATTGAACTTAAAGGTCTGAAGAAGAAATTGAGCAGTTTTGAGCTGGGGCCAATAGATTTGACTATTCCCCAAGGTGCTATTGTAGGTTATATCGGAGAAAACGGAGCCGGTAAGAGTACTACCATTAAACTACTTCTCAATTTGATGAAACCGGATGAAGGGGAAATCAAAATATTTGGTACCCCAATTAACCGCTTTTCTACGAAAGAGAAAAAGGATATTGCTTATGTCTTTGACGATTTATATTTTCCGGGAGACATGAATTTAAAGAATGTATTAAGTTTTTGCCGAAAGTTTTATAAAGATGCTTGGCAGGATCAAACTGTTTCGGAATTAAATGCTCGTTTTCAGTTGCCTTTGGATGTGGCTATCAAACATTTTTCCAGGGGAATGAAAATGCAACTTGGCATGCTATTGGCTCTTTCTCATAATGCAAAACTACTACTCCTTGACGAGGCAACCAGCGGACTTGATCCTGTTATCCGTGATGATGTCCTTGATCTTCTGTTGGATTACATACAGGATGAAACCCACACTGTTTTGGTTTCTTCTCATATCCTGTCCGACTTAGAAAAGGCGGCAGACTATATTGCCTTCATCCACAAAGGCAAACTTCTATTTATGGAAACAAAGGACGATCTTGTGAGTCAATATGGGATTGCATCATTAACAAAAGAGCAATTGGAGGAAATTGATCCGAAAGCGATCGTTGGAAAACGAACTCATCAGTTCGGTGTGGAAGCTTTGCTAAAAAGAGATTTGGTGCCTAGCAGTATAGAGCTTGAAAAGGCTAATGTGGAAGACATAATGGTGTTCATGATTAAGGGGGAGCGATAATGAAAGCATTGATTTATAAGGATCTTGTTACATTAAAGAAAACAGTCCTATTTGTCTTAGTAATTTTAGCAGTGATATGTTTCATCGGTATAAGAGAAGGAGCTATACTCATGCTTCCATTTGTTTTCGTTATCATACCACTGATACTGCTGGGGATACTTTTCGGTTCAGATGCCCAGTCTAAGGTAGACTCATATGTAATTCCTGGACCTATCAAGCGAAGCACCATTGTTTTGAGCCGCTATTCATTTGTCTGGCTGATAACGATCATAGGAATTCTTTTTACCATTCTCCTAAAAATTTTTACTAAAGACAGCTCTTTGGAGATGGTTCCTTGGTATTTGATTATAGCAACGATAGCACTAATCACTACTTTCATTGCCACGATTCAACTTCCCCTAATGTACAAATTTGGGGCTGAGCAAGGAAAGCTGATTTTTGTCGTACTTTATTTCATCATCTTCGGCCTTTTCACCTATCTTGGTGGTAAGAAGGAATACATTATTGAGCTCATGGGTAAGCTGGAAATTCTTAATTTAAAACTTTTATGTCTAGCTATCCTAGGGGTTACCCTAGTGATAAATGCAATATCCTGTGGAATTTCAACGAAGATTTATGCTGATAAAGAGTTCTAATATTGCTGCTGGAATAAATGAAAATCGCCGGTTATCCGAATTTTATTAAGGCGACTACCTGAAATGTGTCAATGCGCTAAAATTAATTTTTAGCTCTGACCGGCGTTAAAGACTAAATAGACCAAAAGCCGAGGATCTTATATTAATCCTCGGCTTTTATCTTCATGGTAGGGCATGAGGGACTCGAACCCCCAACCAACGGATTCGAAGACCGCTACTCTATCCAGTTGAGCTAATACCCCCCGTGGTCATAATAAATATTATACTCTCAATTTAATTACAGGTCAAATGGAATTTACGAAGCTCTTACCTAAACAAGCCCTCATCTTTATTCTACACGCACGCCCACCTAGTCCTTCAATCGCCTGCACATTATTTTGTACGCATCTTCCTGCCTATCGCACAGCACAAAACTCCTCCCCAAAGATTTGCAGACTGCCCCCAAGGTTCCGGAGCCTGCAAAGAAATCTCCACAAAGCTCACCCTCCTCAGTAGAAGCCAAAACCGCCCTTCTAAGAAGCTCTTCAGGTTTTTGAGTAGCATATCCGGTTCGCTCAGATGAAGTTCTGCCAACCATAGGAATATCCCACACATCCCGCATGTTTACAAGAGTGTACCAGCCTTTCTCATCCTGAAACTCCTCCACACCCTTGAATTTATAAGGGGCAAACCCCCTGTTATAGGACTTCTCCTTTTGCGGGAAAAACTTATAATTTTCGCTTTTCCCATACACCAAAATACTGTCGTGCTTACGGGCAAATCTACGACCGCTGGCACCACCGGATCTGTATCCCCAAACGATCTCGTTCACAAAGTTTCCCTGGTCAAAAATCTCATCCATTATCACTATCACATAGTGAACAGCCCTATAATCCAGGTGCACCCAAATAAGCCCCTCAGGTGACAACAGGCGCCTAGCCATCAAAAGTCTCTCCGCAACCATCCTAAGGTACTCCTTAAATCCCCCAGGCCACAGATCACTGTACGCTTCCTTTCTGCTGCCGTCCTTACGCCTCACAAAGTACTTTGCTTTAGAATAGAAAGGAGGATCCAGGTAGATCATCTGAAACTTCTCCCCAAACCCTTCGTGAATAAGCATCTCCATGAGTTTAAGGTTTTCACAACAAAACACCTTGCCGACCGTAGCGTTTTCAAACTCAAAGGTTTTACACTTCGATGGAGTATATTTTGATTTTTTTCCATCCATACCGTCTTCTAGCACAGCTTTTTCTCCTGCCGATTCTGATTCCTCTGAGTATGGAAAAGCTTCATGGAGAGTAGATTCCCCATGAAGCTCAAAATCCCTAATTTCTTCTATAAGTTCACATAAATCTTTTGCTGACATGTTAAAGTTCCCATATATTCCATATGCCTCATTTGGTTCCGGTTCTACCTGCTAAGGCAGACTCCAGCTACCTATCTGCTTCCCTTATCATAAGGCTGTGCAACAGCTGCAGGAGCTCTAGACTTCTTAGAGCTTAGAGCAAGTACGATAAGTGTTGCAACGAATGGAATAGCCTTGTAAAATTCACTTGTTAAAGACAAATTGTCAAGGAAAGGAATCAGATTATATGCAGCTGCTATTGTCTTCATAAATCCAAAAAAGGCAGCTGCGATGGCAATCCTTACAGGCTTCCACTGTCCGAATATCATAACAGCCAAAGCTAGGAATCCGTATCCGGCAACATTTGAGTCAAAATTTGTTGAAGTCGGAACTATGAAAACCAAGCCTCCAAGGCCACCCAAAAGTCCCGAAATGAATACGCCGATGTACCTCATTTTATACACATTTATACCCACAGAGTCTGCAGCCTGTGGATGTTCACCGCAAGCCCTCAGCCTCAGTCCGAAACGTGTTTTGTATATAACTACTATTGCTACGATTAGAATAATAACACCGATCAGGGTTGTAATATACGTGTTCTGGAAGAAAAGCTTCCCGATTACCGGAATGTCCCCTAAAACCGGAACATTGATTACCCTGAAAGTATTGTTGAATTGTATCTGCTGAACTCCTAGACTTTGAATAGTACGGGCTCCGAATACACAAAACGCCGGAGCAAACATGTTCAAAGCTGTTCCTCCAATTATCTGGTCAGCTTTCATATTGATTGCGGAGTAAGCAAGCAGTAAGGAGAACACCCCACCTGTTGCGGCTGCAATCAGACAGGCTATCAAAAGAAGTCCTGTCCCGCTCATTTGATCCTGAACATTATTAATGAATAGAATGCTTGTGAACGCACCCATAATCATGGTACCGTCGAGAGCGATGTTAGTAACCCCACCCCTCTCGGTAAACATGCCTCCAAGAGCAACAATAAGAAGCGGAATTGAGAAAAACATCGTCTGTTGAACTATCAGATAAATTATATTCATTATTCGTCTCCCCCTTCCATGTCACTTTGAACTCCCCCTTCGGTTCCAACGGGTACCTGGGTTTCAGATGCCGCCTTAAGTGTATCCTCAACTACGCCCTCGTCCAGGATCCCTGCCTTTCCGAATTTCTTAAGTATAGCTGGCATCAGCTTCCTGAAGAGAAGTGAAAATGCGCTGAAGTATATGATGCAGGCAATTATGATCTCAATTATCTCCGGCATGTAATCAAGGCTCTGTAAATATGTCCCACCCTGATCCAAGTATCCGATGAATATAGAGGAGAATATAATTCCTATAGGGTTGGAAAGCCCAAGTAGTGCAACTGAAATTCCATTGAACCCGTCAGCAGCAAGCTCGTCCACAACAGTTATATGTCTTGCGGAAGGTCCGCTTAGGAACACCAGCGCTCCACCTATTCCTGCAAGTGCACCGGCAATCACCATTGACAGAATTATGTGCTTCTTTGAATTGATACCTGCGTATTTGCTGGCATCCTTGTTGTGTCCAACAGCCATTAACTCATAACCGAAAGTTGTTTTGTAAAAAATGATGTACATCAAAATAGCTATGGCGACTGCAATTATAAAGCCTCCGTTCAGTGCTGATGTGTCCTTGTAATTTCCTACCTGTGTGTAAAAAATATCGTCAAGCCCCCATTTAGGAATGACAGCTGTCTTTGCCACATCCTTTGACAAGTTCCTGTTAGGGTCATATGCGTAATATCTTATCAAATAGTTGGCGGCATACATACCGATGTAGTTCATCATGATGGTTGCGATTACTTCATGAACGTTGAAAAAGGCCTTTAGAAATCCCGGCAAAGCTCCCCATAGTCCGCCTACCACAGCTCCGGCTAATATGGCAACAATCCAGTGAAAACTGCCAAGACCTGTCCAATAAACTCCCACGTAGATGGCTACAGCTCCCCCGGCAATAAACTGACCGGAAGCTCCGATATTGAAAAGTCCTGTCTTGAATGCACAGCCGACGGAAAGGCCTGTCAAAATTGAAGGTGTTGCATAGTAGAGAACCTGACCAAATCCTTGGCCACCTCCCATGAAACCTCCACCGAGAATCGTTAGGAATCCCTCTCCTGCCTTGTCAGGGTTTGCTGCAATGAGTATGATAAGTCCGAAAAATAGACCGATTATAATTGCTATTATTGAGGATACCGCCTTGTTGAATCCATCTCCGGCGAGAATCTTAAGAGTTCTATTCTTATTCATAGGCCACCTCGTCTCTCTTGGATCCAGCCATGTAAAGTCCTAGCTGGTTGATATCAGCATGCTTTGGATCTATATCGGCAACAAGTTCTCCTTCGTGTATCACCAAAATCCTGTCGCTCACGTTAATTACCTCATCAAGTTCTAGGGAAATGAGCAAAATAGCTTTGCCGCTGTCTCTTTGGGCTATCAGCTGCTTGTGAATGTATTCTATGGCTCCAACGTCGAGTCCTCTGGTTGGCTGAACTGCAATCAGAAGCTCAGGCTTATCTTCTATCTCCCTTGCAATAATAGCCTTCTGCTGATTTCCTCCGGACATGCTTCTTGTGGTGGTTTTAATACCCTGCCCTGACCTAACGTCGTACTGCTTGGCAAGTTTGTTTGCGTAGCTGTCAACCTTCTTGAAGTTGATGAATCCACCCCTTTGGAATCCCGGTTTAAAATACGATTTGAGCACCAGATTCTGGGCGAGAGTGTAGTCTAGAATCAGACCGTCCTTGTGTCTATCCTCAGGTATATGTGCCATCCCGGCGAGGTTTCGCTTTCGAACGGAATACTTGGTTATATCCTTGCCTTTTAAGGTTATCTTTCCTTCAGTGATAGGTGCAAGACCGGTGAGCCCGTACACAAGCTCCGACTGCCCGTTCCCATCGATTCCTGCGATACAAACTATCTCGCCCTCTCTAACCTTGAAGCTGACGTCATTAACTGCCTTCTTATCAGTTCCCTTCTTTCCCATAGAAAGGTGATTCACATACAGTATAACTTCTCCCGGCTGAGCATCCTTCTTATCTATCTTAAAGTTAATCTTGTGGCCTACCATCATCTCAGACAGCTCTTCCTTAGTTGTATCTGCCACGTTAACAGTGCCAACATACTTTCCCTTTCTGAGGACTGTACATCGGTTAGCAACCTGCTTGATTTCCTCAAGTTTATGAGTGATGAACAAAATAGATTTCCCCTCTGCAGACAGGCTCTTCATGATTTTCATAAGCTCCCCTATCTCCTGTGGGGTCAGCACAGCGGTAGGCTCATCAAAAATCAGCACCTCGTTCTCTCTGAAAAGCATCTTAAGTATCTCCACCCTCTGCTGCATTCCTACAGTGATGTCTTCAATAAGTGCATCAGGGTCAACAAATAGTCCATACTTTTCGGAAAGGTCAACTACCTTTTTCCTAGCATCTTTAAGTTGCAGTATGCCGTTCTTCGTATCCTCTGCACCGAGAATGATATTTTGTAAAACTGTGAAGTTCTGAACTAACTTAAAGTGCTGATGCACCATGCCTATCCCTAGAGCATTGGCATCGTTTGGATCCTTGATTACAACCTCTTTGCCATCTTTCTTAATAACACCTTCCTCCGGAGTGTAAAGCCCGAACAAAACACTCATGAGGGTTGACTTTCCGGCTCCGTTTTCCCCTAAAAGTGCGTGGATTTCACCTCTTGCCAATTGAAGCGTTATATCGTCATTGGCAACTATCCCGGGGAATTCTTTGGTAATATTAAGCATTTCTATAATATTGTCCATAATATTCCTCTCAAGTTTATCTTTATGTCTTAATTATACAATTTTTTAGCGTGATTTACTAGTGGAATTTGTTTAGAACATTTTAAAAACCCTAAACAAAAGTTTAGGGTTTTAATATCTTCATTATTCACTTAGGTGTACAAATCAGGCCACCTAGTTTACCTAGCCTGACTATTCCTCATCCTTAATCGTTGCCTGTGCAGCTGCAAGTCTAGCGATAGGCACTCTGAATGGGGAGCAGCTCACATAATTGAGTCCAACCTTGTGAAGGAACTCAATCGTCTTAGGATTTCCACCGTGCTCACCACAGATACCCAGTTTGATGTTAGGTCTAGTCTTCTTGCCTAGCTCAACTGCCATCTTAACAAGCCTTCCCACACCCTTCTGATCTATAGACTGGAATGGGTCTTCAGGCAAAATCTTCTTCTCAACGTATTCCTTGATTAGGTCACCTGTATCATCTCTTGAGAACCCGTAGGTTAGCTGTGTAAGGTCGTTGGTTCCAAACGAGAAGAACTCAGCCTCCTCAGCGATCTCATCAGCAGTTAGAGCTGCCCTTGGCATTTCGATCATGGTTCCCACCATGTACTTCATCTCAACGCCTTCTTCCTCTATAATTCTGTCTGCTGTCTTAACGATTGTAGCCTTAACATTGGCAGTTTCAGCTTTTTCAATTACCAGCGGAATCATGATCTCAGGAACGATATTGATATTCTTTTCCTTAGAAACTTCAATAGCTGCCCTAATTATAGCCTCAGTCTGCATCTCAGCAATCTCAGGGAAAGAAACAGCCAGACGACAGCCACGGTGACCAAGCATAGGGTTGAACTCATGAAGCTCAGCTGCTTTGTGAGATAATTTCTCGTAAGGAATTCCGGTCTGTTCAGCAAGAGCTTTGGTTTCTTCCTCTGTGTGTGGCAAGAACTCGTGTAGAGGTGGATCCAGGAGTCTGATGGTAACAGGTCTCTCTCCCATGACTTCATAGATTCCCTTAAAGTCACCCTTCTGATATGGCAAAAGTTTCGCAAGAGCAGTTCTTCTCTCCTCCTCTGATTCAGCCAAAATCATCTGACGAATTGCTGGGATTCTCTCTTCCTCAAAGAACATGTGCTCAGTTCTGCAAAGGCCGATACCTTCAGCTCCGAACTCAAGTGCCTGCTTAGCATCCCTTGGGTTGTCTGCATTAGCTCTAACCTTCATCCTTCTAATCTGGTCAGCCCACTTCATGATGGTCTCAAAGTCACCCTTTAGCTCAGGTGTAACTGTTGCAACCTTACCCTCATACACAGCACCGGTGGAACCATTGATGGAGATAAAATCTCCCTCTTTGTAGGTTTCACCCTTAACTGTCATCTTGAGATTCTTCTCATCAACAGCAAGTTCTGAGCATCCGGCAACACAGCATTTACCCATACCACGGGCAACAACTGCAGCGTGTGAAGTCATACCACCACGAGCTGTCAAAATACCCTGGGCAACTACCATTCCTGCCAAGTCCTCAGGAGAAGTCTCTTGACGAACAAGAACAACCTTCTCTCCACCTTCTGCAGCGGCAACTGCATCAGCAGCATGGAAATAAACCTTACCACAGGCAGCTCCCGGAGAAGCAGGTAGACCCTTTGCAATCTCCTTAGCTTTCTTCTCAGCTTCAACGTCAAAAGTTGGATGAAGCAGCTGATCTATCTGAGCCGGCTCAATTCTTGATACCGCAGTCTTCTCATCGATCAATCCTTCGGAAACCATGTCCACAGCAATCTTTACAGCAGCTGCAGCAGTTCTCTTTCCGTTTCTGGTCTGGAGCATGTAAAGCTTGTTGTTCTCAACAGTAAACTCCATGTCCTGCATATCCTTATAATGCTTTTCAAGAATCTGGGCAATTCTCTCGAAATCCTTGTAAACATCAGGAAATGCATCCGCCATCTCAGCTATTGGCTTTGGGGTTCTGATACCGGCTACAACGTCCTCACCTTGAGCGTTTACCAGGAACTCACCGAAGATTTCCTTGCTTCCGTCAACTGCGGAACGGGTGAAGGCAACTCCGGTACCTGAAGTATCTCCCATATTTCCAAATACCATGGACTGCACGTTTACAGCAGTTCCAAGATCATCGCTTATATCATTTAACTTTCTGTACAAAATAGCTCTCTCAGTGTTCCATGAGCGGAATACTGCTTTTACGGCTTCGAGCAGCTGTTCTTCAGGAGCCTGTGGAAAATCCTTACCCAGTTCATCCTTGTAGATTTTCTTAAATCCAACGATTATATCCTTCAGATCTTCAGCCTTGAGATCCACATCAAACTCTGCACCGACCTCAGCCTTCTTATCATCGAACACCTTGTCGAACTTAGCTTTTGGAATCTCCATAACTACGTCAGAAAACATCTGGATAAATCTTCTATAGCTATCGTAGGCAAACCTTGGGTTGTCTGTGAGTTTTGCAAGTCCTTCTACTGTATCGTCATTCAATCCCAGGTTTAGGATAGTATCCATCATACCCGGCATGGATATTACAGCCCCTGATCTTACGGAAACAAGAAGCGGATTCTTAGCATCTCCTAGTTTCTTTCCTGTAACCTGCTCAAGCTCTGCAAGTTTTGTCTTGATTTCTTCAACGATCTCAGGAGAGATTTCCTTATTCTCAGCGTAGTATCTATTGCACGCCTCTGTGGATACTGTGAATCCGAAAGGTACAGGAAGACCTATCTTGGTCATCTCTGCAAGGTTTGCACCTTTGCCTCCCAGAATATCTCTCATCTCCTTTGAACCTTCGTTAAATGAATAAACAAATTTTGTCATCTCTAATTTCTCCTTTAAAATTTAAGTTTTTCATTTATATACTGCTTCACCCGGTCCTTTGGTATTCTAACCTGTTCCATGGTGTCACGGTCCCTAATTGTTACACTGCCATCCTCTGCTGAATCAAAATCCACACAGATACAAAACGGCGTTCCTATCTCATCTTCTCTTCTATATCTCTTGCCTATGGAACCTGCTTCATCGTAATCAACCATAAATTCCTTAGCAAGCTCGTTGTATAACTCAGTAGCTTCTTCGCTCTGCTTTTTGGATAGGGGAAGTACGGCAGCCTTAAACGGCGCAAGTGCGGGATGGAGCTTTAGAAGTGTTCTCACATCCTTCTTTCCGTTTGTCCCTTCCAGCTCCTCCTCGCAATAAGCATCAGCTAAAAATGCTAGAGCAACTCTGTCCGCTCCAAGGGAAGGCTCTATGCAGTACGGCACATACCTTCTCTCGGGATCTTCCTTAGGTAGAGACGGATCTGCATCAGGATCCACATATACCATCGATTCACCGGAAACCTCTTGGTGAGATTTAAGGTCAAAGTCTGTTCTGTTGGCAATTCCCCAAAGTTCTCCCCATCCGAAAGGAAACTTATATTCAATATCTGTAGTTCCGTTGCTGTAGTGGGAAAGTTCCTCAGGTGAATGATCCCTCATCCTGGTTTTCTCAGGATTCATTCCAAGGTCCTTGAGCCAGTCCATGCAATACTTCTTCCAGTATTCGAACCACTCCATATCCGTTCCTGGCTTACAGAAAAACTCCAGTTCCATCTGTTCAAACTCTCTGGTTCGGAAAGTAAAGTTTCCCGGTGTAATCTCATTTCTGAAAGATTTCCCAACCTGAGCAATTCCAAAAGGGATCTTCTTCCTTGAAGCCCTCTGAACATTCTTGAAATTAACGAAGATACCCTGGGCAGTTTCAGGTCTCAGGTACAGCTGAGATGAGCTCTCCTCAGTAACTCCCTGGAAAGTCTTGAACATGAGATTGAATTGTCTGATAGGAGTGAAATCCTTCTTACCGCATTCAGGACAGGCTATACCCTTTTCGGTTATGTAGTCCTCCATCTCCTTGTTGGTCCATCCGTCCACTACTTCTTCCGGCAAATTCTCAGCCTTCATATAGTCCTCTATCAGCTTATCAGCACGGAATCTAGACTTACAGCCCTTGCAATCTATAAGTGGATCGGAGAAGCCTCCTACATGTCCTGATGCCACCCACGTCTGTGGATTCATGAGAATCGCAGCATCAAGCCCTACGTTATATGGGCTTTCCTGCACGAATCTCTTCCACCAAGCCTTCTTTACATTGTTCTTGAATTCCACACCTAAAGGACCATAATCCCAAGTGTTTGCAAGGCCTCCGTAAATTTCAGAGCCCGGGAACACATATCCCCTGCCCTTTGCAAGGGCAACCAGCTTCTCCATTGTCACTTCGTTACTCATATTACTTATTTATCCAATTCCTTTTCAATATTATCTAATCTGTGATTCAAGGCATCCAGTGCATCCTTTGCAGAATTTCTTGCACTGTCAGCAACATCATCAACCTTCCCCCTTGCATCGGAAACTTTCTCCTTTGCAGCATGGGTCACATCCTGAGCCTTATCTTTTGCTCGGTCAGCTACTTCTTCAGCCTTATCCTTAGCCTGATCAGTCACTTCCTCAGCCTTGTTCTGTGCTTTGTTCGCAACATCTTCAGTCTTCTCCTTTGCGTCCTTAGCTAGTTCAGAAGCCTTGTCCTTTGCGTTTTCAACAGCTTCACCTGCTTTATCTTTTGCAGTCTCTGCCTTATCTGCAGCATCTTCCTTGACTTCTTCCCATTCAACCTCAAGGTCGGAACCTCTGTCGAGAATCTTGTCCTTGATGTCAGCAGCAAAATCCCTCAGACCGTCATACATATCGGAAACTACAGGAGCCTTCTCCTTAAGACCGTCAAAATATTCGCTTCCCTTATTCTTGGCATCGTCAAATATCTCGCCTGCCTTGCCATAGTAAACGGCACCTTTGTCGTAAATCTTGTCTGCCTTGTTGGAAATATCAATTGTTGACCCGTCATCTTTTACAACTTCAATTCTGCATCTGAATCCAAATGCAGCAACAAGTCCTGCAACGATACCCCACGGTGCTACAACAGCACCGATAATTCCTGCATTCACAGGAAGGTTCAGAACAACATCATCGTCCTTCTTTACAACAATCTTTGTTACATTTCCCTTTGCTACAATGCCTTTGAGCTTATCAATGATATCTTCCTTCTTGTTTGGCTCCCTCTGGCTGTGAACTTCGCCATTTACAGAATCTTCAAGATAGATGATAGCATCTACAACATTACCCCCGTTTTCCTCAAGGGCTTCCTTAGCTTCTCTGTAGGACACTCCTGTTCTGTCCTTAACTAACTCGATTTTTTCCAAAGTGATTTCCATAGTTTTTCTCCTTAAAAATATTACTCGCTGAAAAGTCCCGCAGATAGACTGTCGCTAAGCAATTGAGTAATGTCCAGGTGGTATGCCATATATTCTCGTATGACCTTTTGCAGTTTTGTGGCGTCCTCTCTTTTTAAAGCTAAATTTTTAAATCTGCGAAATGGTGTCACCTCAAAATATTTTACAACTTCTATCATACCAAATTCTGCGTCATAAATCAACGAATTGCCCTGTTTTTCTCTGCACTCTTCACAGATCAAGCCCCCATGTTCCACAGAGAAATATTTGAGTCCTTCCTTAGCTCCACACACAGTGCATTCTCCAAGATTCGGAAAGTAGCCCAGCTTTTTCAGAAGCTTAATCTCATAAGCCAACACCAGTGTCTCCGGGGATCGCTTCCTTTCCTCTGTGATCTCAAGAAAGGTTTTCAAAAGGGTGAAAACTTCCGCCATAGGCTGATCCTCAGGCATCAGCCTGTTAGTGAGCTCAAGAACCAACGAGGCGGCACCGTATTTCTCAAAATCCTCTCCGATGGCATAATATGTCTTGATAACATCCGCCGAATCCAAGTTATAGTAGCCCCTGTTGCTGAAAATCTTGTAATCTCCAAGGGTAAAGGGACTTATTGCAAGTTCCGATCTTCTCTTTCCACCAAAGCCCAGCTTTGAACCCACAGAGATTTTCCCATATTTCTTTGTGAAAAGGCTCAGCATGTTTACACCGCCTGCAGCCCTTGTGCGTCTCAAAACCACTGCTTCAGTATGTAAAAGCATCAGTATATCATTCCTTATATCCAAAATTCGAGAGCATGAAGTCACTATCTCTCCAGTTTTCCTTAACTTTAACCCAAAGCTCAAGGAACACCTTGGTACCCACTAGAGCTTCTATGTCTAATCTGGCGCTCTTTCCGATACCTTTGAGTTTGCGGCCATTCTTGCCGATGATGATTCCCTTGTGACTTTTCTTTTCACAGTAAATCACAGCACCGATCCTAGTGAGATTGTCAAGTTCTTTGTAACTTTCAATTTCCACAGCCACCCCGTGAGGCACCTCATCTTCAAGAAATTCCAAGGCTTTTTCCCTGATTATTTCGCTTACTATAAACTTTTCCGGATGGTCTGTAATCATGTCCTCCGGAAAGTACATAGGCCCCGGCTCTGCAATCTTCTCAACTTCCTCCAAAAGCTCCGGAACTCCTGCTCCCTCAGTTGCCGAAATCCCCACAACACTTTGGAATATCCCCATATCTTCATAGGCCGTAAAAGTCTCCTTCAGGTCATCAGGAGACATCAAATCTATTTTGTTGATAACGAGAATCTTTGGAGTATCTACACCTTTCAGCATTTCCACGATGTTCATGTCCCCGGGGCCTTTGTCTATGCGACTATCTATCAGAAACAACAAAACATCAACCTCCGAGAAGGTTCTTATGGCTGCTTCAGTCATTGACTTCCCCAGCTTGTTCTTCCCCTTATGTATCCCAGGGGTGTCAAGGAAGATTAGCTGTATTTTTCCTTCTTCTGTGTCCCGAGTATAGATTCCCCGTATAGTGTTTCTTGTGGTCTGGGGTTTGTTGGCAGTTATGGCGATTTTTTCTCCTAAGAATCTGTTCAGGAGGGTGGATTTTCCCACATTAGGTCTCCCAACGATTCCTACAAATGCTGATTTATTCATTGTCAAAGCTCTCTACTCTGAACCCGTGCGGCAAAGCCTCGCTCAGGCTAACATCGCTGAGGTGGTCTTCGTCAGGACCTGTTATAACTCTCAAGTCAGGGGCAAACTCGTAGAGGAATTGCCTGCATATTCCGCAAGGCCAAGCCTCTCCTCCGTTTGCACTTATAGCAATCTTTGTAAATTCCCTCGTTCCCTCTGAAACTGCCTTGGTACAAGCTGTTCGCTCAGCGCATATGGTTCCTCCCAAAGAGGAGTTTTCCACATTAACTCCTGTGAACACCTTGCCGTCCTTAGACAGAAGGGCAGCTCCTACGTGATGTCTTGAGAATGGGGCATATGAATTCTTCTCTGCCTCAACAGCCATCCTGAAAAGTTCTTTGTTGCTGATGTTTGTTCCTGCATTTTTATCCATTTTGTATGTCTCCTTCGTCTTTTCCAAGCACTGTTTTTAATATTTCTTTTTCCCTCAGTCTCATTTCTTTTCTCTCATCTTCGTCCATGTGATCATATCCTAAAAGATGAAGTATGCTATGTATGAAAAGATATGTGAATTCTCTGGCGATTGAATGTCCGTATTCCTCTGCTTGTTTTCTGCATATTTCAGGGCATATCACCACATCCCCAAGGAAGATAGGCCCCTCTTCCGGCACCTCTTCATCCATCTCGAATTGAGGAAAACTCAATACGTCCGTAGTCTTATCTATTCCCCGGTACTCCCTGTTCAGCTCACGGATTTCATTCTCGCTTGCAAATGTAACGCTGACCTCAACCCTTTCCTCGGGTATTCCTTCTTGGCTACATGCCAGCTGGCAAGCTCTGTACATGATGTCTTCAGCCTTTGGACTCCAAAGGTCTTTCTCAGAAAAATCCCCTACAATCTTCATTGGGTAACCTCATCTTCAACGGCGCCTTTGTTCTTGTTTGGCTTTGAATAATATTTGTCGTATGCACTTATTATTCTCTTAACCATCTCATGCCTTACAACGTCTACTTCCTTCAGATAGCAGAAGTCTATTCCCTTTACGTCTCTAAGAACTCTCCTTGCCACATCAAGGCCAGACTTCTTGTCCCTTGGCAGGTCAATCTGTGTGATATCCCCTGTGATAACCATCTTAGATCCGAAACCCATCCTGGTGAGAAACATCTTCATCTGCTCCTGGGTGGTGTTTTGGGCCTCATCCAAAATTATGAAGGCGTTGTCCAAGGTCCTTCCCCTCATGTACGCAAGTGGAACGATTTCAATAGTTTCCTTCTCTTTTAGGCGCAAAACAGTTTCACGCCCGAGCACATCGTACAAGGCGTCATATAACGGCCTCAGATACGGATCCACCTTGTCCTGCAGATCCCCCGGCAGGAATCCAAGGTTCTCCCCCGCTTCAACAGCAGGCCTTGTCAGAATAATTTTCTCAACTTGCTTGTTCTTATATGCAGTAACAGCCATGGCAACTGCCAGATAGGTCTTCCCTGTTCCGGCAGGCCCTATGCCAAAGACCACATCTCTCTTTCTGATGCTGTTAACATAACTCCTCTGACCTATGGTCTTAGGTCTTATGGGCTTTCCCCTGGTCGTAAAGCAGACGATGTCTTTGCTCACCTGGCTTTCCTTATAGGACATGCCCTTTTCTTTCAGCTGAATTATGTAATTGATCTTCTGGGTATCAAGCTTTTCTCCGGTACCCAAAATATCCATGAGTTCTGTCAGTATTTCTTCTGCAAGCTGTACCTTTTCTCCTCTTATCAGGAGGCTGTCATCCCGCTGAAATATTTCAACATTAGCAGCCTCCTGAACCAGGTTCAGGTTCTTATCCATCGTTCCAAATAGCTCGCCTCTGTCGATGTCCTCGGCGATGGAGATTTCTTTTAATTCTTCTGTCAAAATCCGCTTCCTCTCTGCTTTCTCGGTTATTTTTCTTCTTCCTTGAGGATTGCCACCATTTCTCCTGCCTTGACCTGCTGACCTTCTTTTACGAAGATTTCATCTACGACACCGTGAGCAGTGGCTATTATTTTGCTTTCCATTTTCATTGCCTCAACTATGGCGATAGGATCGCTTTCAGCTATTTTGTCCCCTACGCCGACCAGCACTTTGATAATCTTACCCGGGATGTTTGCCCCGATCTCTAAAGGATTATCCTCATCGGCCATTACGGTGACTGTTGTGTTTACCGACTCTTCAACATCGTTATCCTTTATCTTTACGGTTCTTCTGTTTCCGTTGACCTCAAACACAACATCTCTATAGCCGCCGGCTTCAGGCTCACGAATCTCAACGAGCTTGATTATGAGCTCCTTACCTTCGCTGATTTTTACCTCGCATGTTTCCCCTACCTTGATTCCGTGGAAGAACACATCGGATCCCATCAGTCTCAGGCTTCCCTGTTTCTTGATGGTATTGACATAGTCCTCGAATACCTTAGGGTACATCGCATAACTTATGACTTCTATAGGTGTGCCTTCAATCCCAAGATCGGTTTTCAGCTTTTCTCTCAGGGCATCAAAATCTTCAGGCTCTAGGAGTTCGCCAGGTCTACATGTTATCGGCTTCTTGCCCTTTAGAACCATCTTCTGCAGATCCTCAGGGAATCCGCCCTCAGGCTGTCCCATCATTCCCTCAAAGTAGGAAACGATTGAGTCAGGGTAGTCAAAGTTTCTGCCCTTTTCCAGTATGTTTTCAGGTGTCAGATCGTTTTGCACCATGAAAATTGCCATGTCTCCAACCATCTTGGAGGATGGGGTAACCTTGACGATGTCACCTAGCATAGTATTTACGCTTTTGTACATATCCTTGACTTCTTCAAACTTGTGTCCAAGTCCAAAGCTCTCAACCTGAGGTTTCAGGTTGGAGTACTGGCCCCCCGGAATTTCGTACTTATAAATCTCAGCTGTGGAAGTCTTAAGATCTGATTCGAAGTTCGCATAAACAGGCCTTACATCCTGCCAGTACTCGGAAATCTTTTGTATTCCATCAATGTCAATTCCTGTCTCAATAGGTGAATTTTCAACAGCTGCAACTATTGAATTCAGTGCAGGCTGTGAGGTCAGTCCTGACATGGAGTTAAAGGCAGCATCTATAACATCAACTCCTGCTTGAGCAGCCATCAAAACAGTTGCCACTCCGTTTCCACTTGTGTCATGTGTGTGAAGGTGAATAGGGATGTTGATCTCTTCTTTAAGGGCTGTGATGAGCTTGTACGCCGCCATAGGCTTTAGAAGGCCTGACATATCCTTGATACCAAGCATGTGGGTTCCCTCAGCCTCTAGAGCCTTTGCCATTCTTATGTAGTACTCCAGGTTATACTTCGTTCTGGATTCGTCCAAAATATCTCCTGTATAGCACATGCATGCCTCTGCAATTTTATCCTGCTTAAGCACTTCGTCAAGGGCGATCTTCATGCCCTCAATCCAGTTCAGAGAGTCAAAAATCCTGAAAACATCTATGCCCTTTTCTGCGGACAGCTTCACAAACTCCCTGATGACATTGTCAGGATAGTTCTTGTATCCAACTGCATTTGCCCCTCTTATGAGCATTTGGAACAAAATATTTGGTATCTTCTTTCTCAGGGTTTCCAGTCTTTCCCATGGATCTTCCTTCAGGAATCTGAATGCAGTATCAAAGGTTGCCCCTCCCCACATCTCCAAAGAGAAAAGATCTTTGCCGTACATGGCAACTGCAGGTGCAATCTTCACCATGTCAACGGTTCTCACCCTTGTAGCCATGAGAGACTGTTGGGCATCCCTCATTGTGGTATCTGTAACCAAAAGCTTTTTCTGGTTTTTAACCCAGTCGACAACAGCCTCAGGGCCGCCCTCATCGAGAATCTGTTTTGTTCCACGAAGGGCAGATATATCCTCGTCAGAAAACTTAGGGAAGATTGGCACGTTAAACCTAGGCTTCTCACCTTTAGTAACATTTACAACCAGGTCCCCGATGTAGTTCAGAACTCTGAGCTCCTTATCATCCTTTTTCGGTATATCAAAGAGTTCAGGAGTTGCGCCTATAAACCCTGTATTACAGTCTCCTGCTTTGAACTTAGGATGGTTCAAAACATTAAGAAGGAATCCGATGTTTGTCTTTACTCCCTTGATCTGGGTCTCCCTGAGCGCTCTTATGGCCTTCCTAGTTGCCCCATCGAAGGTGAGTGCCCATGAGGTTATCTTAACCAAAAGACTGTCATAATATGGAGTTACTTCAGATCCTGTAAATCCGTTTCCTCCATCAAGCCTGATTCCATATCCTGACGCAGACCTGTAAAGTTCTATGACACCGGTGTCCGGAGCAAATCCATTGGCCGGATCCTCTGTTGTAATCCTGCACTGTATGGCATAGCCCCTGACCTTAATATCCTCTTGGCTCTTAATTCCGATTTCTTCATCTCCCAGTTCCTTGCCCTCTGCAATGAGGATCTGACTCTGTACGATGTCAACACCTGTAACCATTTCTGTAACAGTATGCTCCACCTGGATTCTAGGATTCATCTCGATGAAGTAGTGATTTCCATCTTGATCCAATAGGAATTCAACAGTTCCTGCACTCCTATAATTCACAGCCCTTGCAATCTTAATCGCATCGCTGCATATGGCCTCTCTCTGCTCATCGCTCAGACACAGGGCAGGAGTAAATTCGATTACTTTTTGATGCCTTCTCTGTATTGAGCAGTCACGCTCGAAGAGGTGAACAAGATTTCCGTGCTTGTCACCTAGTATCTGAACCTCTATGTGTTTAGGATTTTCAAGATATTTCTCGATGAAGATATCATCTATTCCAAATGCCTTCTTTGCCTCGCTTCTGGCACTGCGGTATTCAGCTATCAGATCGCTTTCTTCCCTAACGATTCTCATACCTCTTCCGCCGCCTCCTGCAGCAGCCTTCAGCATTACAGGATAGCCACAGGCATTTGCAAACTCAATGGCCTCTTTGTCAGACTTTATGGCAGCTTCTACCCCCGGAATCGTAGGCACTCCAACGGAATCCGCAACAATCTTTGATTTGATCTTGTCACCGAGCTTATCCATCATCTCATGGGTCGGCCCTATGAACTCGATGCCGGCTTCCTCACAAGCCTTTGCAAACTCCACATTTTCAGACAAGAATCCATATCCCGGATGTATGGCATCTACTCCCTTGCTCTTGGCAAGCTCAATGATTTCATCTATACCAAGGTAGGCATCAACGGCGGATTTCCCCTTGCCTATCTGGTAGGATTCATCAGCTCTCACCCTGAAAAGGGCGTTCTTATCCTCCTCAGAATAAATCGCAACCGTCCTGATTCCAAGCTCTGCACATGCTCTGAAAATTCTTATGGCAATTTCCCCTCTGTTGGCAACCAGAACCCTCTTAAAGCGTCTAAATTCACTCATCTCAAACTTTCCTTTCCGTATGTCACACCCTAGGACCCTTTACGTCCCGAAGGTTAACATCCAATTTTCTATATGGTATTTCTATTCCCGCCTTGTCAAATGCCAGTTTAATGTGCTCTTCTATGTAGTATTTTACATCAAAATAGTCATCTGTCAGGCACCAGGCCTTCACATCCAAAAGTACCCCGTCCTCTCCAAGGGCGTTCACCCCGATAATTATCTCTTCATTTTGAAGTACTGATGGGCACGATGTCGCTACCTTGAGCAAAAGCTGTTTTGCTGTATTTATATCTGCGTCGTAACTTATGGCAGCTACACAGTCCACTCGTCGTTTCGGTTCTCTCGAATAGTTCAAAACGACGGAATTTATTATCATGGAGTTCGGTACGGTAATCTTCTTATTGTCAAGGGTATGTAGGTGGGTGGTCATAAGGTCTATGGCATCCACGATTCCCAGCATTTTTTTCTCCTCGATTTCGACTATCTCACCCTTTAGTATAGGCTTGGAAAACAGAATTATCAGTCCCGCCGCCACATTTGAAAGGCTGTCTCTCAGAGCTAGGGCTATTGCTGCACCTGTAGCACCAAGCAGCGTCACCAGTGGAACTGTCGGAACATTCAAGGCTGACAAAATAATTATTACCAGTACAACCCAAAGAAGTATCTTAGCGGCGACCAAGATGAACGCGTGCAGAGCCGGGTCCAGCCTGGATCTTGATAGCAACCGCTCTGATAGATAGAGAAGCAGCTTCATTACGAGAAGCCCTACTATCAGAATGCTGAGAGCCATCACCAGCATACCTCCATATGTAGTTTCAAGCAATCTCTCTAACTTCTGCATATCCTATCTGGCTCTCCTTCTCTCAAGTTCCTTGAGTAATTTCTTTCTGAGTCTGATATCATCCGGAGTAACTTCCACAAGCTCATCATCATCGATAAACTCAAGAGCCTCTTCCAGTGTGAAATGTCTTGCCGGCGACAGCTTGATGGCATCATCGTTTCCTGCTGCACGCATATTGGTAGCCTTCTTTGCCTTGCACGGGTTGACTTCCATATCATCGCTGCGGGAGTTCATACCCACAATCATTCCCTCATACACTTTGGTTCCGGGTTCTATGAACATTTGAACTCTTTCGCTGATATTGGATATGGCGTAAGGTGTTGCAGTTCCATTCTCCATGACTATGGCAACGCCGTTTGTTCTTCCTTCGATTTCCCCCTTATACTCATCGAATTTTAGGAAGCGCTTCTCCATGGTTCCTTCTCCATGGGTATCGTTTATGAATTCCGATCTGTATCCGAGAAGACCCCTTGTAGGTACATGGTATTCAATCCTGTTGTAACCATTTTCCTCTGACATCTGAACCATCATGCCCTTTCTCAAATTCAGCTTGGATATGACTGTTCCGGAATATTCCTGAGGGAGGGTTACCACAACCTCTTCTATAGGTTCAAGTTTCTTTCCCTTCTCGTCCTTTCGAAAAATCACCTCAGGCTTTGAAACGGCAAGTTCATATCCTTCCCTTCTCATGTTTTCGATCAGAATAGAAAGGTGAAGCTCACCCCTGCCGGACACCTTGAAGCTGTCAGTTGAGTCTGTCTCTTCGACAGTTAACCCCACATTCACCTCAAGTTCCTTGTTCAGTCTTTCCCTTATATGTCTTGATGTTACAAACTTTCCAACCTGTCCTGCAAAAGGGCTTTTGTTTACTATGAAGTTCATGGACATGGTAGGCTCTTCTATCTCGATGTTCCCCATAGGCTCCACATGATCTGGATCACATATGGTTTCCCCGATTGAAATATCGGATATACCTGAAATCACCACGATGTCTCCACACTGTGCCTCGGGAATTGAAACCCTCTTAAGACCCCTATATATAAATACTTGACCTATTTTGCTTGATGATGTGCTGCAGTCAGCTTTTGCAACTGCAACCTGCTGTCCACTCCTTATTACCCCTCTTGTGATTCGGCCAATTCCAAGCCTTCCGATGTAGTCATCGTAGCCCAGAGATGAAATCTGCATCTGAAGAGGCTCTCCAGTCAGGTCAGGGTATGGATCGCATTGCTCAACGATAGTTTCAAATAGAGGATCGATGTTGAGACCTCCAAGCCCCTCAGGTGTGTGCTTAAGTCTGTGGCCTTCATCCCCTAGATCCAAATTCGCTGCATCCTCAGGATCCCTTACGACTATCCCCTGCCTTGCGATACCGTACAGAATAGGGAAGTCAATCTGCTCGTCACTTGCGTTTAGATTCATGAAGAGCTCGTAAACTTCGTCCACAACCTGATCTATTCTTGCATCCTTTTTGTCTATTTTGTTTATCAGCAAAATAGGTTTCAGCCCTTGTTCAAGGCTCTTCTTGAGCACGAATCTAGTTTGGGGCATCGGTCCTTCGCTGGAATCTACAAGGAGGATTACCGTGTCAACGGTCTTCATGATTCTTTCAACCTCAGAAGAAAAGTCCGCATGCCCGGGAGTGTCCACAATGTTAATCTTGTAGTCCCCGTGAAGCACAGAACAATTCTTGGAATATATGGTAATTCCTCTTTCTCTTTCTATATCGTCGCTGTCCATAACCTGGTCAAGCATTTCCTCGTTGTCTCTGAACACTCCACTCTGCTTTAAAAACGCATCCACCAGGGTGGATTTACCTGCGTCTACATGGGCGATAACGGCAATATTTATAATCTTTTCTCTCTTTACTTGGTTCATAGGTCTCCTTATTTATCTCACTTGGATTGGGGCTTTCATTTGGTTTTTAAAATAAAAAACCCCAAGATATTTTATCATATTCTTAGGGTTTTTACAACAAGCTTAAGGGGCTGAATTCCCGTAATTTTCAGCCGGAACATATGTAATTTTTATCCGAAAAATCAGCCTGGAGGCCAGGTAAGTTTCCTCTTTCCTAAAATGTGAAAATGAAGGTGCTTCACAGTCTGGAAAGCATCATCTCCTGTGTTGATGACTGTTCTGTACCCGTCCTTAAGTCCCAGTTCAGCGGCAATATCTTTAATCTTGAGCATGATGTGACTCATAAGGTCTGCATCCTCTGATGTTAAATCGTCCAGAGATCTTATGTGCTTCTTCGGAACGATCAAAACGTGAACCGGAGCCTGTGGCTCAATGTCGTGAAAGCAAACAATCTGTTCGTCCTCATAAACCTTTTTCGAAGGAATTTCGCCTTCGCAAATCTTGCAAAATAGGCAATCACTCATAGCGTTCTCCTTTCATTCCATCTTTGTATGTTTCAGTCAACTTTACATCGACAAAACACCCTATCTCATCTTCATGCTCTGCAGGAAGGTAGACTCTGATATAGTTGTCTGTGTAACCTCTCACAAAGTCTCCGTCTCTCTCCTCTAAGAGCACACGTCCAAGGCATCCGATGTTCTTCTCAAAAAAAGATCTCTCAGCTTTTTCAGCAACTTTTAAAAGCCTTTCGCTGCGATCTTGTGAAGTATTTCCATCAACCTGCCCATCCATCGATGCGGCCTTCGTGCCGCTTCTTTTACTGTATCTGAACACATGGACTTTGCAAAATCCCGTTTTTTCAACTATGTCAATACTATCGAGGAAGTCCTGCTCATCCTCCCCTGGGAAGCCACAAATTATATCTGTGGAGATTCCATACAAGGGATCAAATTGCCGAAGTGTTTCAACTATGGATAAATATTCCTCCCTGTCGTAGCGACGATTCATGCGGGCAAGTATTTTGTTTGAGCCTGACTGTACGCTCAAATGCAGGTGATGACAGAGTTTCTCGTACTTGAACAGTTTCTTGACATACTCTTGGTCGATTACGGTTGGTTCAAGGGAGGAAAGCCTTATTCGAAAGTCCCCGGGCAAGTCATTGATTTCTCCGATGAGGGGAGAAATTCCGTCATAGCCAAGATCATCCCCATAAAGTGCCGTGTTGATGCCTGTGAGTATGATTTCTTTAAAACCTTTGGAAATTAGGAGTTTAGCTTCTTCTAGGATTTCCTTTGTGGGTCTGCTTCTAACAGGACCTCTGGCGAAGGGGATAATGCAGTATGAGCAAAACCTGTTACACCCTTCCTGAATCTTGATGTAGGCTCTGGTCCTGCTCTCCATGGATGTGACTATCCCGTCACTTTGGTACTCTCTCATATTGTCGTATGTGAGCACATGGCATCTTGCACTCTCCGGGGAAACTGCCTCATCGGATCCCTCCTGACCATCATCTGTCTGACTGTTCCGTTCCGAAACAAAATCCTCAACATAGTTTATTAAATTGTGTTTTTCATTGATGCCAACCACAATGTCAACGCCATGAATGGCAGATACCTCTTCAGGTTTTATTTGAGCATAACATCCTGTTACCGCAACAAGCCCCTGAGGGTTCACCCTCTTCATCCTGCGAATATACTGTCTTGACTTTCTATCTGCCAGGTTTGTCACCGTGCAGGTGTTTATGACATATGCATCTGCAAAATCGTTTTCGTCTACGACAACATGGCCATGGCTTTTAAAGCTCTCCTTCATGGCCTCGGTTTCGTATTGATTTACCTTACACCCCAAGGTGTGAAAGGCTACCCTCATTCAAATCTCCAATCTACTTCTCAAAGCTCCATCTCGTACAAAAGCATGGAAAGCACAGCATGTCCTGCAGTTTCCGTCCTGAGAATGCTCTTCCCCAAGGATACCGGCGATATCCCCATACTCTCCAGCCTGTTCACCTCTTTTGTGCTAAAACCGCCTTCAGGTCCGATGACCACAGCAATCCTAGGAACATGGTGCTTGAATTCATCAGATTCCTCAGATTTTTCGATCTTCTCAGATTCCTCAGATTCCTCAAAACCTTCAAGTCCTTCCTTCCATTTCCTAAGTAGATCCTTGATCGTTCTCCCTTCCTCATTTTCGTAAGGGAAGATTATCAAATCAAAACCTTGAAGATCCCGAGTCATCTCCTTGAACTGCACAAACCCACTTACTTTGGGATTCCGAGGAGAAAGGCACTGCTTCACAGCCTCATCCGCTATCTTTTGAAGCCTCTGTATCTTCTTCTCTTCTTTGCCTGACTCCTTAGCCACGCACCTGTCCATGAAAACAGGAATAACCTCCGAAACCCCAAGCTCCACAGCCTTTCTCACTATGAGTTCCAGCTTCGGACTCTTAGGTACTCCTTGAAAAAGACTGACTTCGTAGGATAGTTCCCTGCCGTGCCTCTGCTTGTCCACTATTCCAAGGGTAACTCCCTCAGGAGAAATATCTTCAATTCTCCCAAGATATTCCCATGAAGATCCGTCGGATACAGGGAAAACATCCCCTACCTTAGCCCGCAAAACCTTCACAAGGTGATGGACATCTTCAGGAGATGATACAAAGATAGATCTGTCCCCCACATCCTCTTGGTTCACAATCAAAATATTCATGCTTCCCCTGGGCTATACTTCTACAATTTTCTTGAGTAGCGTAGGAGCTTCAGGCCTGTCTTTTCCAATTTGGAAGGCTTCTCTTGCTTCTGCAAGCGCTCTGTCCACTTTTTCTCTGCTATTGCCATAAATACTAGCCAAAGTATCGCCAGCAGCAACCCTATCCCCGATTTTTTTCTCAACATAGATACCAGATGCATAGTCTATTTCGTCCTCCTTCTTAGCTCGGCCTGCACCGGTGTGTTGCGATGCGAGCCCTATTGTTCTAGCATTAATCTTCTCCACATACCCATCAGTTTCCGCAATCAGGTCAACCTTGAATTTAGCTTCGGGCATCAAGCTGTAATCCTCAACGATATCAGGATTTCCACCTTGCCTCTCAATAAATGCCTTCATCTTCATGAGGGCAGCCCCACTCTGTATTGACTGTTTCGCAAGCAAAACACCTTCCTCTCTGGTCTTTGCTCTTCCACCAAGGTATATCATTATTCCCGCCAACTGCTCAGCCAGCTCTGTGATGTCTGAAGGTCCATTCCCCTTCAGGGTTTCTATCGCCTCTATTACCTCAATGGCATTTCCAACTGCCTTACCTAGAGGCTGACTCATATCCGTAATAGCCGCAATGGTAGTCTTACCGGCAGCCTTACCTATTTTGCACATTATAGTCGCAAGCTTTGTGGCACTTTCTTCATCTTCCATGAAGGCTCCCTCACCACACTTAACGTCCAGAAGAATCTTGTCCGTGCCGGCAGCAAGTTTCTTACTCATAATAGATGAGGAAATCAAGCTGAGATTATCGATAGTTCCGGTCACGTCCCTAAGGGCATAAATCTTCTTGTCCGCAGGTGTCAGGTGTCCTGATTGTCCCACTACGGCAATACCTATGTCGTTTACCTGTGCGATGAATTCCTCAGGTTCAAGGGTTGTATTGAACCCCGGAATAGACTCCATCTTGTCCACTGTTCCACCTGTGAACCCTAAGCCTCTTCCGCTCATTTTAGCAATTGGAACACCGCAGGATGCAGCTATTGGAGTAACAACCAGAGTTACCTTGTCTCCGACACCCCCTGTGGAGTGCTTGTCCACTTTGATGCCCTTAATAGAGCTCAAATCGATGGTATCCCCTGAAAATCGCATAGCTTGGGTCAACTCAACAGTTTCTTCTTCATTCATCTTGTTCAGATAAATGGCCATCAGAAGAGCTGCTGCCTGATAATCTGGAATTTCCCCGGAACTGTATCCATCAACAAAATACCGGATTTCTTCCTGAGAAAGTTCTCCCCCATCTCTCTTTTTCGTTATGATGTCTACCATGCTCATATTGTTTGATTCTATTTTCTTTGCTACCATTTTAATTGTCCTATAACCTCACTTATTTCCAATTATCTTCACTAATTCCCAATACCATCTCTAAATTCGCAATAACCTCACTTATTTCTTAATCTCCGGAATAAAACTTGTCCCCATATCTGTAGGTTCTACCCCGAGAAACTCTGCAACAGTGGCTCCTATATCTGCAAAGGTTTTCCTGATTCCTAGGTCTGTTCCGGGCTTGATCCACTTGCCCCAAGCGAGAACAGGAATGTACTCCCTGGTGTGATCCGTTCCGGAATGAATAGGATCATTCCCGTGATCTGCACATAGAATTAGAAGATCTTCATCACCCATTTCCATGCAGATTTCACCGATTCGATTGTCAAAATCCATTATAGCTTGACCATAGCCTTCAGGATTTCTTCTGTGACCGTATTCCGAGTCAAACTCAACCAGATTAGTGAAAATTAGTCCATCAAAATCCATCTTAATGGCTTCTATGGTCTTATCCACACCATCCATGTTGCTTTTAGTGTGCACGGAATCAGTAATCCCTTTGCCGTTGAAAATGTCTTTGATCTTGCCAACTGCATAAACCTTCTGACCTGAAGCCTTGATGTGATCAAGGACAGTATCTTTTGGAGGTGTTACAGAGTAATCATGCCTGTCAGAGGTTCTCTTTCTCTTACCGTTCTCCATGACGTATGGTCTTGCAATAACACGGCCACAAGCCCAATCTCCAACAAGCATCTCCCTGGCAATCTCACAGATTTCGTAAAGTCTCTCAAGTGGAATTACATCTGTGTTTGCAGCGATCTGAAACACACTGTCCGCACTTGTGTAGACAATTGGCTTACCTGTCTTCTCGTGTTCAGGACCTAAGTCTTCAATGATTTTGGTACCGCTTGCAGGATAGTTTCCAAGAACCTCCACGCCGATTCTCTCCTGGAATTTCTCAATAAATTCCTTTGGGAAACCGTCAGGATATGTCTTGAAAGGTACCTTTGTCTCAATTCCTGCAATTTCCCAGTGCCCGGTGGTGGTATCCTTTCCTATGGAAACCTCCATAGCTTTACCGAAGGCTCCCACCGGCTGCTCTTTCTCCTTCATACCTGTGACGACCCCAGGGATATTTCCTATTCCCAGCTCCTCGAGATTTGGAACAAAGAAATCAGGTGTTGCAGCCGCTGCATGATTAAAGGTATGGGCACCCTTATCCCCAAACTTCTCTGCATCAGGAAGCTCTCCAACTCCCATACTATCTAATACAATCAATATTGCCTTTTTCATATCCACGCCCTCCTCACTTGTTATATAAATATATACCCTCTTTTACCGGTACTCACCATATTTTCACCGGATCAGCGTCTATGTAATCCAAAGCCACAAGGCTGTATTCCACACCGTCAATTATTCCCTTGATTGAAGTCTGATGTTCCCTTATGCCATGGAGGTGACCGTAGACACATTTGCATACTCCCCTCTCCGACAGAAGCTCTGTGAAGCCTGAGCCTGCAACTGAGCCTGCCGGTGGGTAGTGAATCGCAGCGATAACCGGTGCCTGCATATTGTTTTGTTCCTTCTTCTGCCTATCCACATCATCAAGGGACATTGAAAGGCGCAACAGCTCCCTCCTGTAGATTTTTTCGTCATGCTCATCGAAATCCCTGGTTCCGGGGGTTATCCAACCTCTGGTTCCACAGATATACACATCCTCACCCGGCAGATATATCCCCTTATTCTGCAGGAAATAAATATTTGGGAACAGTTTGTTCATCTTATTTGTTGATGTCCACCAAAGGTCGTGGTTTCCCTTGGTTATAACCTTGTATCCGGGGAGTTTACTTATCCACGTGAGGTCTAGCATTGCCTCATCAAGCCTCAGGCCCCAGGAAATGTCCCCCACGATTATTACCGTATCTTCTTCCTTGACCTTCCCCATCCATTTCTCCTGAACTTTCAGGTGATGGGCGTGCCAAGCAGGACCAAATATGTCCATCGGCTTATTTATCCTCGGATCAAGTGAAAGGTGCAAATCTCCTATTGCATATATGCTCATTAAATTTAATCTCCTAGGTTAGTCATTTCCTCAAGGGAAGAATCCGCATCTCCAATGTCCTCATAAGCACTGACTTTGTTCAGTCTCCTCATCATCTGTCTAGTCCTTACCCCCACAAGTTTCTCAAGCTCATCATCAGCCTTTGCAATGCTACTTCTAACCTGAGTCAGGCCCTTTTCGAAGCTTGCAAATTCCGTCTTAACTTCGGCCAAAACCTTCCAAACTTCTGTGGAACGCTTTTGAACTGCTAGAGTTTTAAACCCCATCTGGAGACTGCTCAAAAGAGCTGTAAATGTGGTGGGACCGGCGATGCACACGTCATAGTTTCTCTGGAGCTCCTCCACAAGCCCTTGATTTACAACCTCAGCATAGAGCCCCTCAAAGGGCAAAAACATAATTGCAAAATCCGTGGTATTTGGAGGATCGATATACTTCTCCCTTATGGACTTGGCCTCGGACTTAATTACAGACTTAAGATTTTTGAGAGCGAGGGAAATGAATTCGGAATCCCCTGTATCGTAGGTATCCACAAGCCTCCCGTATGTATCCGCAGGGAACTTAGAATCTATGGGCAAAAACACCCCTTCAGGAAGTTTGATGGCAAATTCAACCCTATCCCTTGTTCCCTGCTTCATGATCTCATTTTCCACATACTGATTAGGGGCGAGAACATCCTCAAGTATGTTTTTTAGTTGGAGCTCCCCGAGGATTCCCCGGGTCTTCACATTGCTCAAAACCTTCTTGATGTCTTCCATCCCCCGCGCCATGGACTGCATCTCCCCAAGGCCTTTGTATACCTGCTCAAGGCGCTGGTTCAGCTCAAACAGCCTTCGTTCTTGAGACTCAAGGGATTTCGCCTGTGCCTCCATGGACACTGCCTGACTTTGGGAATTCTGCGCCTGGAACTCCCCCATCATCCGGCTGTAATCCTTAAGAGTGCTTTCGAGTTTTGAAATTCTCACAACAAAATACCCAACCAGCACGGCGATTACGATGACCGCAGGGATAGAGGCGATCATCACTGTCTGGCTATTCATTTAAAATCTCCATTGCTTTCAGATATCCATCGATACCCTCACCCGTTATAGAAGTCGTAGCAACCTCTTCGAAGAGGCTGTTTTGTCTATAGTCCTCACGCTTTGAAATATCAGTGAGATGTACTTCAATGATAGGAATCGAAAGGCTCCTCAGTGCATCGAGAATTGCAACTGATGAGTAGCTATAGCCTGCTCCATTTATAATTATACCGTCGTAATAGTGATTGGACTCTTGGATTTTCTCAATGATCTCACCCTCGAAATTGCTCTGAAAAACCTCCACATCCATGGAAATCTCCTCTGCCTTGTCTTGGATTTTGTTAACCAGATCATCGTAGGTTTCTGTGCCGTATATTTCCGGCTCCCTGCTGCCCAGCATATCCAAGTTAGGACCATTTATCACAAGAATGCTCTTCTTAAAGTTGGCGTTATTGTTAATATCAAAGTCAGACCATTCCTCATAGAGTTTTTCTCTTCTCTTGAAAAGGCTTTCCACTCCTTCCTTTGCAGAAATAGGCCTGCCCTCTATCTTAAGCTTGTCAAGATCCCTCTTAACCCATATCACCACTCCGTTTTGTCTCAGGTATTCAAGATTCTCCGGAACCTCTACAACACCGCCTCCACAAGCGATTACCTGCCCACTCTCTTTGGAAACTTCCTCATAGATGCTGCTCTCCATGACACGGAATCTATCTTCACCGAACTCATTTATGTAGTCCTCCGGAGATTTCCCAAATCGCTGTTTGAACAGCAAGTCAGTATCCACAAAAGGAAGCTGGTGAACGTTGGCAATCCTCCTGCCCATGAAGCTCTTACCTGCTCCCGGCATACCTATCAGGCACCTATTTAAAATCTTTCCGAGGACCTTGTCGATAACATCCTCAATGTCCCCGTCCTCAATGGAGCCACGGCAAAAAATCTCCGCGGATTTGCCCGCCTGGGCTACGAGCATCTCAAGACCCGTTGCCGTCTTTAGACCTCTTGCCTCAGCAGCCAAAATGAGTCTAGTCCTGTAAGGATTGTATATAATGTCGACTACCCCTTCAAGCTTATCAAACTTGCTTATATCAATTGGCACATCCTTGGTGCAAGGATACATCCCAACAGGGGTGCAGTTTACCAAAACCTCCACATCCCTGTATTCGTCAGTGTTTTTGTAGTTGATGGGTCCCGTCCTTGAAACCAGGTAGATGTTCGCCGCCCCAAGATCCTTGCACACAGCCTGTGCAGTCTTTGCAGCTCCCCCTGTTCCAAGGATCACAACCTTCTTCCCGAGAACCTCAATCTCGTTCTTCTCCAAAATATATTTGAATCCGAAGTAGTCAGTGTTGTATCCTGTCAAACTCCCGTCAAGCTCTCTCTTGATGGTATTGACATTTCCGAGAGCAAAACACTCAGGTGAGTGCTGCTGACACATGGAAAAAACAACTTCTTTGTATGGCATGGTAACATTGAAGCCGTCGTAGCTCAGATCCCCCAGAATCTCTCCGAGATTTTCTCTCTTAGTTGGACAGAGCCTGTACTCATAATCCCCCCAAAAGCTGTGAACCAAAGGAGATATGCTGCGAATAGGTTTCTCGCTGATGAGCCCGAAAGTTCCCGCCTTGATTATGGCCTCCTGAAACTCTCTTGAAGCATCCAAGATAGCCCTGAACACCATTCCGTCGTTTACGTTTATCTTATTGAAAATCTCCTGCTCCCTCTCCTCATCGAATATGGGAATGTTCTTACGCTTTTTGTAGTGGGCAACTTCCTCCAGCACCTCTCTGCGTTCAGATAGAAGCTGTGAAATCTCCTGATCGATCTTGTCGATTTTACGTCTGCACTCCTTGATATCAGCCATTTCGACTCTCCTTATAATCTATATATAAATCGTATAACACAAGAGCTGTCACCGCCTTAACCACGGTTACCGCCCTTATTGCAACTGCCACATCATGCCTCCCCTTAGTTTTTAACAAAACATTTTTCTTCGATGAGAGGTCTACGGTTTTCTGGGGTTTTTCTATAGAAGGGGTTGGCTTTACAGCTACCTTGAATTCAAGCTTCCCACCGGTAGTAATTCCCCCAAGTATGCCTCCGCAGTGATTGGTTTCAAGGGTCACTTTCTTTACTATATTCCCATCTGCTTTAATCTCAGCTTTATCATCGTCATTCTCCCAGCCTTCCCTCAAGAACCTGAAAGCATCGTTGTTCTCACTGCCCTTTCCGGCTGCGGCCTCAAACCCATCTCCAAACTCCATCCCCTTTACCCCGGGAATGGAGAAAATCATCTGCCCAAGTCTGCTCTCTACTTTGTCGAAGAGCGGCTCGCCGACCCCGGGAGGAAGGCCTTCTACTGAGCACCATACTATCCCACCTAGAGAGTCACCCTCTTCCTCAGCCTTTAAGGTTATAGGGCTTATCTCCGATTTGAAAAAATCGCTGCCAAATTCAACTGAGGCCTTTTCCGAAAGAGCATGCTCACCTAGACTTCGAAGACCCACATCTATCGTTATGCCTTCTCTCTCCAAGGCTTGCAGGCATATTCCCCCTGCAACCACAAGGGGGGCTGTTAATCTTCCGGACAGGTGTCCTCCACCTTCCAAAATCCCATACTTTCCCCATTTAGCAAACTGGGTGAAATCCCCATGACCTGGTCTTGGGACATTCCCCACATCTCTGTAGTCCTTTGAGTTAGCATTCTCATTTCGGATTATTGCTCCAAGGGGGGTTCCTGAAGTTATCCCAACGGAAAATCCTGAATCGATTTTGATTCCACTGAGAAATTCTATATTCTCCTCTTCCTTCCTTGGAGTAGTTCCGGGCATGTCTATTCCCATTCTCTCCATCATCAGACGATCGAGCTTGTTGAGATCAATTCTGGTTCCTGCAGGAAGTCCATCAATTACCACTCCAACTGCAAGGCCGTGGGATTCTCCAAATATGGAAATCTTAATATTTTTACCAAAGGTAGATGACATATAAAGTCTCCTTCAACTCTTACGCAAGGCCGACTTTGTCGTCAAGTCCTGCTGCCTTAAGGTCCTTGAAAAACCCCGGATATGACTTTGAAACGGATCTCCAACCGTCAATGATAATTGGACTCTCGGACACTAGGGAGGCCAAAGCAGCCATCATCACCATTCTGTGATCCCGAGTCATTATGTATATAAACTCTCCGTCAGTCTTTCCATTCTCAATGCCACGTCCACCATCTATAACAATGTCCCCATCCTCATAGGAAAACTTGCCGCCTACAGCGGAAATAATCTCCGAAATTCCCTCGATACGATCACTCTCCTTGAAAGCCAATGTGTCGATGCCGGAGAAACGTGTTTTGTTGCCTCGGGAAAGTGCAAGAACCGCCAAGTTCGGTACGAGATCAGGCACATCCCTGCAATCTATTGTGATATCCCCATCCTTATCCATTTCCTTGATGAAATCCCTGACTTTGCTGTCCCCTTGTATGGAGTTTGTATTGATTCCCTGCATGAAAATCGGCTTACCGGTGAGTTTCTCTGCAACGAGCCAAAATGAAGCGCTCGACCAATCTCCCTCGATCTTGTATTCTCCGGGGCCACGGTAGACCTGACCTCCCATGATGGAATAGGAAACCATCTCGTGGCTCTCGTGCTTCTTCGCAATTGTGATGCCGAACTCTTCTAAAACCTTCATGGTCATTTCGATATATGGCTTGGAAACTACAGGCTTTTCAACCACTAGCGTGCTCTCTTCTTCCAAAAGGGGTAGAGCCATGAGAAGTCCGCTGATAAACTGGGAACTTTCCTTTCCCTTAATCTTGTATTCTCCGGGAGTGAGCTTTCCCCTTATATTTATCGTCTTTTTCTCATCGTCAAGAGCCACGGAACATCCATTTTCCTTCAGGGTGTTGACAAGCATCATGATTGGCCTTCTATACAGAGATTCCTCCATGACAAAGCGCGCACCTATGCCAAGGGCTCCCACCACCGGGAGAAGAAATCTCAATGTTGCACCGCTGTCCCCCACAGGCAAAATAGGCACAAAATCGCTTACCCTCTGCTGCTTAAGTTCTGCTTTCTTCATGGATATTGTCATGGCGTGGAGCCTGTCCAGGGCTTCTCTAGTTGCCTTCATGTCCGTGGAAATGTCTCCATCTCTAAAGTTTCCCTTGACAACGGTGCTCGTAAGACCTTGAAGGCTCTCAAGAAAGGTGCATATGCTAACCCTGTGAAATATTGATTTAGATGCCAAAAGATTTATAGTTACAGTCATGCCAACGCCTCCTGATTTCAAAATTCTTCATAGGGTAGGAGAGATTCACTCCGCCTACAGTCTTTTACATTATACCACGAAAGTCCCTTAAGCGTAAACTTTTCCTTAGGGAAATGAGGCCGGTAGTCTATGTAAGGCTATGAGATAGTTTCCCCATACAACAAAATACCCGCCTCCGAAGCGTGTCTCTCCGAAGACGGGTGTTTTGTGCGGTTTTAAAATCCGACATTTTTAAGGTGCCTCACAAATTTTTACAGTTTAACGAAGTTGTCAGATCTAGTCACCGTATTCCTCGGTGCAAAATCCAAGTTATCTTTATCTATACCTAAGATTTTTTCCGGTCTAACCCATGGAATGCCCTGTATGGCGCTTGTCTCCTCATGGGTTAAGTAGCCATCATAAGTTACCAAACTCCTTCTAAGATATCCATCTTTGGCACAGGCGTCTTTCACTCCATTGTTTGCTAAGTTCCTAAAATGTCTTAACATAACAGCAGCGTATGCTTGAGATGTTGACTTTGCCACAGCACTTGGAATGTTGCTAACACAATAATGCACAACTCCATTTACGACATATCTTGGATTCTCATGTGTAGTCTCATGAAATGATTCGATAGCTCCGTTCTCATCGTTGCTTATATCCACAAGCACTGACCCCGGCTCCATGAGGCTAAGCATATCCTTTGTCACAAGGTATGAGGTCTCTCCCTTAGGCCATCGAACACAATTAAGAAGCATATCTGTGTTTGGGAGTAATCCTTTGATATTTTCACGAGTGGAAATCATAACATCGATTTTTTCGTTATATCGGCTCTTCAGATCCCTGAGTTTCTGCAGATTGTTGGCAAGAACGGTGACCTTAGCTCCAAGGGCAACAAGAACACTTATCGCTCCCTTCCCAACTATTCCGGCACCTAGAACAAGAACGTTCATGGAAGGAGCTCCTGCGAGTCCTCCGATAAATTTCCCTTTACCACCATTGACCACAGACATGGATTCGAGGCCGCATATGACCCCCTGTTTTCCTGCTGCTTCACAATTTGGAGATCCGTACCTATGGGCATCTTCTGCAGTAAAGGCAATAGCCTTGCTGTTCATCAAAGCTCTCACCTCTTTAGGATGAGCCGCAGGATGTAGACAGGTAAACACAATCTGCCCTTCCCTTATATTTGCAAATTCTGTTTCGTCTATTTCTTTTACTTTAGTGATAAGATCAGCATTTTCCCATACTTCATCAGCAGAAGCTGCAATTTTCGCGCCGATTTTCCTGTACGCATCGTCAGTAAAACCTGCCCCTGCACCGGCACCTTTTTCCACTAACAATTCATGGCCGTCGTTAATTATTGTTGCCCCCTCAAGAGGTGTAATAATTGTTCTAAACTCGCCTTTCTTAATGTCTTTTAATAATCCTATTTTCACTTTATCACCTACTCACTTTTCGTCTTAATTACTGCCTTCTTAAAATTGCTACTTAACTTCTTCTGTAAGTGTCTTATCGTGATGTAATCAGTTTTGCTTAAACAAAACCTCTCTTGATACACTTTCTCTATCAAAAGAGGCTAATTAAATGCCAAATGACTTTCACATTATAAAAAATTTCCATTAAACCGAATCGATTCTGTATTTTTATTATAACATAAAAGTTTTAAAAATTTAACCTTTTAGGTGATTTATATGCTAATTTATTTTGATAGTAAGTTTTCTCACTGCTCGTTTGTGCTTCCGCAAACAAAACAACCGTTTCCGAAGTGTGTCTCTCCGAAAACGGTTGCTTTTGTTAGGTTTTATTTACGTGTCAGCTAAAAATATAAATTTTAGTTATTCATATACGTACATGTTGTGATTTTATCTATTATCTTTCCTTCTGATTACAGTCGTTGCAAGTGCGGCGCCTGCTAAAATA
Source organism: Anaerovoracaceae bacterium (assembly GCA_029983755.1). Lineage (GTDB taxonomy): Bacteria > Bacillota > Clostridia > Peptostreptococcales > Anaerovoracaceae > S5-A14a. The sequence goes on along the minus strand of JASBYX010000007.1, from coordinate 8,837 downwards.
ACCATTCCATATCCTGCTAGACTAGAATTATCTCCTGTATTTGGTGCTTTGTCCTTCTTTACAGTGTCATTACCTACAGTCTTTTTATCTGTTTCAGTTTTTTTACTTTCATCACTACCACCTGCAGGCTCTTCTTTGTCCTTAGTACCATATTTGATAATCTCATCAACTGCAGGCTCAGTTACATCATCAATCGTCTTAGAGTCAATCAGTTCTTCCTTTCCACCATCTAAAGGAAGATAGGTTTTCTCTTGTCGATGAGTTATAGTCCCGTTTTTACCTACCTGAGCGATCTTCTCGTTACCTTTTAACATAGTATCATCGGCTACTCTCTTGGTTTCAAATTTGATTTCTTCAACTCCCGTTGTAACTATCTCTTTCTTAATCTTAGAACCCAAAACAACTTTCCACCCTTGTTCGTCATTACCTGTAACTGTAAGAGTATAATATTTGTTCAGCTCATCAGAATTACTTCCTGTGAAATTTGGCAAAATTTCAAATGACTTGGTCTTTTTTCCATCATCATATTGCATAAAATTATGATTCATCCAATAAGGGGCAAATCCTTTTGGTGGTGCTATGAAGTAATTAAACAAATTGAATTTAGATTTATCAACAAAAAAATACTTCGTCTCAACTGTATCTTTTGGTTTGTCTCTATCTTTTAGTGGATATACAGAATTCTTGACTTTACCATTTTCATCTAATTCATTTGCTTTAACGGTGTAATTAATATTTATAGAATTATTTCCCTTGTGCTTATCGAGAATGATAGCACCTTCGTCAACACTCTGTTCTACATTTAGATTTGGAATTTGTCTAATGTTTAACTCTGCACTAGTTTCGGTGCTTGAAGTTCTCAAATATGAATAATATCTAACTTCTTCTGCCCCATAGTAACAAGGAACAGGAGCTTGTGGATCAAACTTTACATTTGTTAATTCTTTTCCATTAATATCCTTAGTCTCAGTTGGTATAATGTAATCGAGGGTAGTAGGTGTTCCTACCTTAAAATTAGCTTCAAATGGATCTGCCACATTTCTTCCAAAAGCATCCTTATGGAAGGTTCCTTTTCCAACGAGTGTTCTAACATTTTTTCCCGTCGCTTTATCCTGTCCATAAACACCGATGTAAAACTCTACCTTTGCATCTTGACCTTTTGTTTTAGCATCATACTTGATTGCTTCAACTTCAGGATCATTCTCGTTTGGTCCTTTTTTGGTTTCATAAGTCAGAGTTAAAGTAATCTTACTATTCCCATCCCCTTGGCCTTCATCTGCAGCCATTGACTTGTACGGCATGAATGCTATGCAAACTACTAAAACAAGAGCCAGCGCCAAAACACCATGCCATCTTTTCTTTTTCATAACCTTTTCCTTTCTCATGTCTCCCTTTTGAAAATAAAATAATTTGAATTTAATCAGCAATTAATACAGGAGTCATCATGTTGCTGATTGCTAATATCAGTATATCACTATAGCGTATATTTTCAATAAAAAATATCGATAATTATACCATTTTAGTTAAATTTTACAAATATCTAAATTCGCAAAGTAAGTTCTAGTAAATTGTGGGAAGTAGAATTTAGTGTGGAAAATGGATCGTTGTTTTAGTTGCCCCCTAAAGTTCAGCCCCAAAGCTTTTGGTAAAACCCCAAAACTTATCGGATATCCAAGATTTTGAGAAACCCTAAAACTTATCGAATACCCCATAAAAATACTGGCCGCAACCAGTATCTGGGATAATGGTCACGGCCAGCTTTCTACTTAGCATGCATTAAATCAAATTAATTAAACATCTTGTTAATAAGAGTATAAATTATCCTCTGTTCTTCTTAGCAACAACTACTAGTGTTCCAGCAGCTAGAACTAGGGCTGCGAAACCTGCTAGTAAACTATTATCTCCAGTTGCAGGAGCTTCTGTCTTAGCCTTTACAGTTTTCTTCTCGATATATCCATTGATTTCATTTTATATAATCCGCATAAAATCAATCGTTTTGTTATCTATTTTAGCCTTATTATCTAGTTTATTTCTATTTATCTGATTTTTTGCAAGCATATTACAAGCACAGCATTATTCTTTATCCAAGAAATCTAAACATTCTTCATCATTTAGTTTTGATACGACATTTCTAACTGTTTTAATCATTATCTGCTATGCAAAAGTCTTCTCTTTTCTATTCTTTAGTTTGACACCTCATATTTTCTATAGCTTCAATAATTGCAGCATTATCCGCCTTAGTATTTTCCCACTCTATCCAAAAATTTTTAGTTGCACTCATAGGTTTTAATTGTGGCGTTTTTAATCTAATCCTACTTGGTAATAATATTGCATCTCCAACCGCTATTGCTTCTCCTACATCTAATAGGGGGAGTTGATCTAAAATGCTTTTTAAAGCATCTGGTAGTAAATTTCTTATTACAGACTTATCTCTGTCATTCGACAGTCGTAGTACCAAAAAGTTATTACATTGGCTTAAAATTGTCTTACTTACATCTGAAGGTCTCTGACTAATAACAACTAAAGAGATTCCATACTTTCTACCTTCTTTTGCAATCCTTTCAAAATTTCCCAGTGCTTGTTTTTGAACACTATCAGCATCCTCTTGTATTGGAAGATACAAATGAGCTTCATCACACAAAATAGCGAAAGGAGTTCTTTTTTCCTCATCCATCCATATTTGCACATCAAACAGTAATCTTGAAATAATTCCCGTAACTATAGGCAAAACATCGGAAGGTACTTCTGAAAAGTCAATAATTTTTATACCTTTTCTTTCGTAATCTGCACCAATCATCTTACACAATAACTTGGATAGCCAATCATAATTTAATGTATTAATATTGGGTTGAAACAAAAATCCGTATCTTTTGTCCATGATTTTCGTTTCTAGCCTTGATATAAAACGAGTAAGTTTACCTTCCCACTCTCCTTTTACTGGTTTGTTATTAGCTCCAATTCCTTTTTTTGTATCATCCTCTTTCAATCTTGTAATCAGTGCTTCCATATTAAATGGAATAGGTGAATCAACTGTAAAAGTACTTAAAACTTTAGATTTGCCCAATTCTCTTAAAGTTTCCTCTTTTAGTTCCCTTACATGAAAAGTAAAACGTGAAGCTTGATTAGGAGCATTATTATCTGATCTATCTAAAATCATAGATAGCATTTCATCTCTATTTAATAACCAGTATGGCAAGAAAACATATTTTTCATCGTCGTTTTCTAAGTCTTCTGGTCCTGCAATCTTATAATAATCAGCGTATTTCTTATCTGTATCACATAATGACTTATATTCACCATGCATATCAAGAACAATAATATTAGGATTATTAAGTTTGCTGGCTTCCTCTATCAAATTTGCAACACACCAACTTTTACCTGAACCTGTACTTCCCAAAATAGAAGCATGTCTTTGAAAAAATTTATCGCCGTCTAAAATTGCAGTAGCATTGTCATCAATTGCAAATTTTCCTATAACCAATTGTTTTTCCAAAGAAACATCATCACTAATAATATTCATAAATAACTTTAAGTTATTACCATTAATTGAATAACAATGATGTGTAATTTGTGGGAAAGTATCAATTCCTCTTTTGAAACAATTTTTAGTATCTCCGTCAACCGTTTTGTATGTCCCAATTAACGAAACTTGGATTACATCTGATGAAATATAGGCTTCTTCAAGACTTTCATTATATTCATCAGTTAAATCTTCTAATTCCATTAATTCATTTGCTTTTCGTCTTACTTTATCTATAATACCAATTGTAAACTCAAAGGATCTTGTGGTTTGAATAGCAACAATACTACCAACATTTAATAATGATATTTTCTCATTATCTTCCACTTCAATTAAAACCTGATTAGTATCCACATATATAACAGAACCTATTGTATCATTTTCTTGAAACATTAACTTATCCATCAAAACACCTCCTTAATCAATTCAGCTATATCCCATATTTTTTTATCTTTAATTTCATATATTTGTTTTTCAAAGTAAATTCTTGTTCCACAACTCTTATCATTTATTTTCATCTCTTCTATAGCTATAGTATTTGGCGAATTATCAACAATTTTTTTCGCATTACGATATAAGGTTCTAGTTACAATTAGTTTAGGTTTAGAAATATTTTCTGGTTTATTTAAATGAGTTTCCAAATGGTTATCATTAAAACCATACCCAATAAAAATCAGCCTTTTTGCATTATCAATCTCCTGCCCCATTTTTCCAATATGATAATCAAAAGGTTCTTCATATCCTTTTTCATATTTATTGGAACCTGGGGTAATTATACACGGTATACCACAATTCACATGATTTATCTTATTAAGTCTTCCATTGATGAGTTTCCAATTAATAGATCCATGTGGTTTATATATTTTTATATGTGGCTTATAGTAATTCATAGGTTTCTTACCTCTTTTAATACCTCTAATCATTTCTTGTTCAGCATTTTCAGGAGAATATACAGAAATAATTTTCCCACAATATGAATCCGAATATAACAATCCTTTGAGCTCACAAGCATACTCTATTAATAAATCATAATTAGTCGTTATTACATTTAAATTATACATATCAACATTAAAACACGATAAATACTCAGAAAATCTTAATGTTCTACCTTTTTCTATAATTTCCGTAAAAATTGATATATCTTCATTTGAGATAAGTTCATATACAGTCTCAACAATTGTTTTTTCGATTTTACTTGTTACTTTATTTTGTTGTAGTGTAGATTCTAAATCTGTTCCTTTATTTAAGGTTTCTTCTATGCTTCTCCAATATTCCATATCTGCGGAACTTAGCTTATTAGGAACATCTTTAATCAGTTTTTCAGATAGTGCTTTCATTCCTGAAATGCCTTCAGCACAAGATAGTCCAGAACCTACTATTGTTACAGTTCCTTGGTCAAAGAAACTTTGGATTTTTTTCTTTAGATTATCCATATCTATATCCATCTTCTTACTCCTTTAAGTAAAATATATAACTCTACTCTATTCTATTCCTCATTAGACTATTCCATACATCATATATTTCATTAATTTCAGATTTATTGAACCCTGATAATGGTTGAATTAAATTATCCACCCATTTTACAATTTCTGTGAACTCATGATTTTCTCTAAGTTTTTCATCTATTTTTTTGAGATTTCAATATAATCTAACCCATTATTAATTTTAGGTAATCTAATATTTTTCAAATCACCTGGCAGTATTTCTAAAGCTCCCCCACCAAAAACTCTTCCTTCTAATTCAAAAGATAGAAGTGATACTGAAGAATAAAATAATACCAATGCTTTTGCAACATCAATTCCTTCATTGGATCTGATTCTGTGAAAAGTATCTGTACTCGTAACTTTAATTTCATTTTTGACTATCTTGGGAAAATTCCCCATCCTTCTAAGTAAAAATGCATCTGGAATCCATATAGATGGAACCTCGTACCATTTATCCCTTAAACCTAATTTATATCCTTTATGTTCATCTCTACTTTCCACTTCCTTTATATATTTTTTGGCATTTCTATTTAATTTCCTGTTATTGAAATCTAATAGCCAAACTTTTCTACCATTTAAACTATTATTTGAAATATCATTTTCTGTATAAAACAATCCAAAGACATCTAAACTCCTCCCCACCAAAGGAACTTTATAATCATCTAGGCTATACTTATTAACCGTCTCATTATTTACAACAAAGACTTTATTATTTCCAGTAGTAATACCTACTTCAATGGTACTAATATCTTTGATTGAGGTAGTCTCATTAATAAATTTATCTTCATAGAATTTCATAAAGTTTTTGCTTAACAAAAATTTTCTCCACTTGTCACTATTGTCAAAATCATAATATTCAAAGGGAATAGCATAGATTTTATTAGATAATTGAGACATATCTTTTACATTAATATTCCTTATTAATGTTTTTTGCTTTCCATATCTCTTTTTATTCCAAAAATAAGTACAACATCCTGTTGTATTCCCGAAAACACAATGTTATTAAAGCAAATAATAGTTACTTCTTTTAGCTCCTTGAAAATAAACTTTCTAAGCTCCTTAGCATAAGATACTTGCAAAAGATCCGTTGGCAAAACAAATGCAAATTTTCCACTCAAACTTAATAATTCAATGCTTGCTACTGTAAAAGCAACCCATGAATTTATCATTTTATTAGGTTTCATGCCGTTACGTCTTAATATATCACTTTGATAATTTCTCTGTTCCTCTGATAAAAATTGATATCTAATATACGGAGGATTTCCTATTACAGCATCATATTTGATTACTATATCTTTTATATTTTCGTAAAAATTATAAAAATCATCATTTATAACCTTTGTATTATCAATAGCTTTGATTTTTTCACATTCCAAAGAATCAATTTCAACCGCTGTAACATTCGCTTTATCTGCAAGTTCAACTATCTGTTTTACAAATCTACCATCTCCCGCTGATGGTTCTAATACATTAAAAATTTGTTGTTTATCCGTAATCCAGCTTGTAAGGAAATCAATAATTTCAAAAGGTGTATAGAAAACGCCGTTTAATTTTTCTTCTGTTTGCTTACTTTTAACCTTCATTATTTTCTTCCACATTTAATTCTATTAATTCATCTATTTGAGCATTTATTTTTGATATTATATTTTGGGCATGCGGACGTTTTTTTAGACCGCTATGCCTATACTCCTTCTATAATCTAGAGGGTTGAGCCCTCCGAGTGTTGATTTAATTCGATCACGCCGATACCAGTGAAGATATGTGTCTATTTCCTGCATAAATTCCTCAATGCTATATCCATCCCAGCTTCTTCCGTAAAACATCTCTGTTTTTAGATGTCCAAAAAAACCTCCACAAGCTGAATTGTCCGGAGAGCAGCCTTTCTTTGATATGGATCTTGTAAGTCCTGATTTTTCCATTATTTGAATCCATTCCGGCCAACGATAATGACATCCTCTGTCAGGCAGTCTATTATGGGTGATAGATATACTTTCCCGGATTTAATAGAAAACTCTGTGATATCGGTAAGCCACTTTTTATTTGGTCTTTCAGCATGAAAATTTCTCTTTATGATATTCTCCACAGGAACTGTTATTTCCCCTTTATATGAGTTGTACTTTCTCCTTCGTTTTCGTCTTGCAACTAAGTTTTCCTGCTTCATAATACGACGAATCACTTTTTCAGAAACTTTTTTACCTTCACGACGAAGTAGCATATGTATTTTTCGATAACCAAATATATCTCGGTTTTCATGAAAAAGCTCTATGATTCTTTTTCTAAGAGATTGATATTTATCTTCTGCATATATCACTTTCTCCTGATAGTAATAGCTACTTTTAGCAAAGTTAAACTTTTTAAATAGCTTTGGCAGTGAGTACTTATTCTTCATGGCATCGATTATCACTGCCTTCTCTCGATTCGTGAGATGTGCCTGATCGATGCCCGGGTCTTTTTTTAAGACTTTGAATATTTCCTTTAGAATGTCTATGTCCATCTGCATGTCAAGTAGCTGTTCTTTTAGTTGCTTTATCTCCTCAGAAGAGGTGATATCAGCTGGATTCACATCAATGTTATCAGTAGTTTCCTTCATTGGTGAAAATTTCCCTTCTCTCGATACTCATTTATCCATCTATATATCGCGGCTTGAGTATATCCGATTTCTTCTGCTACTAATTTTACAGGCTCTGAATGGAGAAGGCAATGTTTAATTACGTTAATTTTTAATTCTTCTGATGCACGCTTCCAATGCTTTTGAGTAGGAATATCATAGTATTGGGTATATTTCTTACGCCAATGATAAAGCATTGGATTGGATGGATATCCCAATGTTTGAATGACTTTCCTAGGCGAACCTGTTTCTTTTAACAAAACAAGAGCCATTGATATTTGTTCTTGTGTATACCTCATAAAACATCAGGCACTACGTAGTCCAACTTTTTGTCCGCATGCCCTTCCCACAATTTACTAGAACTTACTTTGCGAATTAAGGTTTATCATTTTTTTACCTCCATAATCGTATTGATGATAGAAGTGCAACCTGATAAAATGTTTTTTGAGAGTTGCAATCTTACCAGGTTGCTTCTTGGCTCTATCTATTGCCATAGGTAGAGTCATTTTTATTTCTATTCACCGTTTCAAACATTTCCAGGATATATGCCAAAAGTTCAAGCTTATTTTCATCAATATCGCAGTCCAAATTAACATTTTCAAAATATTCTTCAAGCATTGTCAGTTTCGTTTTCAGCTCATCAAACACTCTTATATTTCCAAATACCTCAACTTTATGATTTATGCTCATTTGAATCATATAATCCTGCTTGTTTAATCCTGATAATGCTATTTTCTCTTCCAATAAACTTTTTTCTTCCGGAGACATTCTGAAATTCACTATAATATTTCTCTTTCTATTTTTATCGACTTTCAGTTTTCTACCTTCTCTTTGTAGACTTTCTCTTTTAAATATCTTACTCATCTTGGCTAAACTTAATTCCTTTCTTTCTCTATAATCCGAACGATTTCTAACTGTTTGGATGGATACAAATGTGCGTAATTTAAGGTTATTGAGATACTTTCATGCCCTAATCTTTCTGCAATCACCACAGGAGAAAAACCTTGCTCTATCAGATACGCAACATGAGAATGTCTTAAATCATGAACTCTAATTCTTTTCACTCCTGATAATTTACAGCCTCTATCCATTTCATGATGCAAATATGATTTTGTAAAGGTAAATAGCCTTGCATTTGAATCCAGATGATAGTACATTCCGAAGAAATCCGACATTTCATCACATAGAAATTGTGGTAATTGAATTGTTCTATTACTTTTTTCCG
>JASBYX010000006.1 GCA_029983755.1 Anaerovoracaceae bacterium | reverse complement strand
AAACTTTACATAGATTTAATATTAGTCTGATATGATACTAATAGTGAACTGGGTATCGAAACACAAGACGCCTAGGTCAAAACAAACAGAAATGCAGGAGCAAGAAATGAATTTTGGAATTATTGATATCGGGTCAAACACCATAAGACTCAACGTATACAGCTGTGAAAATGAGGAGATAAAACTAATCTTCGGGAAGAAGCATGCCGCAGGGCTTGTAAGCTATATCCAAGATGGAAAGCTCACGGACAAGGGAATCAAGAAATTGATAAACGTGTTGAACTCATTAAAAGAGATCATAAGTCACGTGACGATTCACAAAACAATTGCATTTGCAACGGCGTCACTTCGCAAAATTAACAATTCGGTTCAGGTTTTGGAAAGAGTGGAGGAAGAAACGGGTTTCCAAATCAGAATATATGACCAAGAGCTTGAGGCAAGGCTGGGATTTGAAGGGATAATGTGGACACTGCCATATAAAGATGGAATTACAGTGGACATTGGCGGCGGTTCAACAGAAATAATCCAGTTTAAAAATAGGGAGATATACAGGATTGTGAATTATTCCGAAGGCTCACTATCGCTTTTTAACAAGTATGTGAAAGGAATAATTCCAACGGGAAAAGAAATCAAGGACATTCAAAACGACATCAAGGATGAACTTGGGAAGAAGGATCTGGATTTTGAATCTAAAGTTATAATAGGGATCGGGGGAACAATCAGAGCTATAGGGAACTTATCCCAAGAAGCTTTTTCCCTTGAAGACAATAGACATTTCACAAACAAGAATTTAACGAGCTTATATAAAAGTCTCATAAAAGGGGATGAAGATGTGGTAAGGCTTGCATTGAAAGTTACACCGGAAAGAATTCATACCATCACCCCCGGAATGACCATATTTAAATTTTTATGCAAAAACTTCGGAGCGGAGGAAATCATAGTAAGCGATTCCGGGCTGAGGGAAGGTGTTTTGCTGGAAAATATGATTTAGAGGAATGGGTGGAAATTATGAATAATACTATTTTTATGCAAAACCGAGAGCTTTCGTGGCTGAAATTCAACGAGAGAGTTTTGAACAAGGCCGAAAAGGAGTATATGCCCCTATTCGAAAAGCTTAATTTTATCAGCATATTTACTTCAAATCTGGACGAATTCTTCATGATAAGGGTTGGTTCCCTTGGGGATCTTGCTGAGGAAGATACAGAGAAAAAAGACAACAAAACAGGCATGAGCATCAAGGAGCAGATTGAGGCAATCATGCAGGAGCTGCCTTCCCTATATGAGAAGAAGGACATGCTCTACAATAACGTCATGGAGGAACTTAAAGACTATGGCATCCATCATCTGGATATGGAAAACCTTGAAGCTGCAGATAAAGAGTTTATAGACAGGTATTTTGATAACACTATATTTCCCGTTCTCTCTCCACAGATTATCAATAAGGTGCATCCCTTCCCGTTTTTAGGAAACAAGAAAAAGCATATTTTCCTTGAGATAGTAGATGAGAAGAAGAACAAGGATAAGGTGAAGGATAAGGACAACTTTTTCGCCCTTATTCCCATAGGTAACGAGCTGCCTGACGTGGTGTTTATCCCTCATGCAGAAAAAGTTAAATTCCTCCTCATAGAGGACATTCTCCTCCACTATGCCGAAAAAGTTTTTCCAAACCTCAAGGTCAAAGACAAATATATTTTGTCCGTTACGAGAAATTTCGACTTTGTAGACAAGCAGGAGATAAGGGAAGAATTTGACGATTATAAGCTTTACATGAAGGAAATTATCAAGAAGCGCCGCAGACTTAAAGTCGTTAGGGTGGAAACTAATAAGCCCATTTCAAAGCATTTTCAGGAACTCTTGATGAAAACTTTCAAGATAAATAAGGACAGGTTTTTCTCTTTCGAATCTCCAATGGATATGAGTTTCGTATCAAAGCTCAAGGATGTTATACACGAGGACACACTTGGAAAAATTACTTACAAAAAATTCATACCATATGGTCCATATCCCCAGGAAACAACAAAATCCTATTTTTCTCTCGTGGAAGACAGAGATCTTTTCCTTTCATACCCATATGATGATATGGGGGTTTTTCTAAATCTAATTAAAGAGGCTTCCACAAGGGACGATGTGGTGTCTATTAAGATAAGCATTTATAGGCTAGCGAAAAATTCCCATCTTGTTCAGTACCTTACAAGTGCCAGTGAAAAAGGCATTGAGGTAACTGTTTACATGGAGCTTAAGGCCAGATTTGACGAAGAAAACAACATTAACTACTCAGAGATTCTCTACAATTCAGGCTGTACCATAATCTATGGGTTTGAAGAATATAAGATTCATTCAAAAATATGCCTTATAACTTACAGGAAAGATGGCGAAATCCGCTATATCACGCAGATCGGAACGGGAAATTATAACGAGAATACTTCTAAGCTATACACCGATTTCAGTCTGATGACCACAAACAGAGAAATTGGAAAGGATGCCAACGACTTTTTCAACAACATGTCTATGGGAATTGCCAACGGCAGCTACAAACATTTGCTGCAGTCTCCCTCCACGTTTAAGAACGAAATTTCAAATCTGATGGACGAAGAAATTCGAAAGGGCAAAGATGGCAGATTGCTCTTCAAAATGAATTCCCTCACAGATAAGGATTTGATAGAAAAGATTTCACAGGCCTCAAACGCAGGGGTAGAAGTCAAGATGGTCATAAGGGGAATATGCTGCATTCTCCCTAATGTAAAGGGGCACACTGAAAATGTCCACGTGTCATCAATAGTTGGAAGGTTTCTGGAACATTCCAGGGTCTATATCTTTGGCAGGGGTGACGAGATGAAGGTCTACATTTCTTCTGCCGATCTGATGACCAGAAACACTCAAAAAAGAATTGAGGTGGCATGTCCTGTTTACGACATGGAAATAAAAGCTTACATTGAAAAGTATCTTCTGGATCAGCTGAATGACAATGTAGATGCCAAATATCTTGATAACACAGGGTTTTACAATTCTTTTGAAAAGCGTGAAACGGATCTTTCAATGCAGGAGAAATACATACAGATTTCTGAGGAAAAGACGATGGCCCAAAACAGCAGCATGTCAAGGACTCACACTCCGAAGTCAATTGGTCAGAGAATGGATGGGAAAAGTCGAAGGGAAGACGATTCGGCACAAGAGAAAGATACTGAAACAATTCCTCAAAATTCTAATAGGAAGAAGAGCCTTATAGATGTGATACTGGGATGATTTAGAAGTAAATAAGTTGATATTATCACGATACTCATGCTAAAAACCTCCCCATATGGTAAAATAAAGAAGCAGTCAGGTTTTTATCCCCGGCTGCTTTAAGCATTTAGAAGGCGTAAGAGTACTTAGAGAGTATGGAAATAGTTAGAAAGCATGGGAGATAATGTCTAATGAAATATAAGAACATAGTGAAAGCCAAATTTCTGTCAAGACCTAATCGGTTCATCGCCCAGGTGGAGGTAGATAACAGAGAGGAAACGGTCCATGTAAAAAACACAGGTAGATGCAGGGAGTTGCTGGTGCCCGGCTGTAACGTTATTTTGGAGAGGTCAGAAAACCCCAATAGAAAGACCCTATATGATTTGATATGCGTGTACAAAGAGGGTCTTGGGTGGGTTAACATAGACAGTCAGGTTCCCAATAAGGTAGTTAGAGAATGGCTTGATAACCTTCCGGCACCTTTTTCAGACATAACCTATATTAGGCCTGAGTACAGGTACGGGAACTCCAGAATGGATTTCTACCTTGAGAGAAATGAAGGCAAGAAGATACTGATAGAGGTCAAGGGTTGCACCTTGGAAATTGACGGAATGGGATACTTTCCCGATGCACCAACGATAAGAGGTGTCAAGCATCTGAGAGAGCTTGCAGATGCTTCAATGGCAGGTTACGAATGTTACTTGATATTTGTAATCGCTATGCCTCGAGTAAAAAAAGTTCTTCCGAACATGAGCACACATCCTGAGTTTGGGGAGGCTCTTGAGGAAGCCATAGAGTCAGGAGTTAAGGTGATATACCTCGAATGTGATGTCACACCATCCCAAATTTCGGCAGTGGGATACAGCGAATACTCTAAATAGATATCTTTAATTGCTTATAGAGCAGAAGTTATATATCCACGGTAAGTCGAAAGAATCCTTCATACAAGAAAAAGACCCCGGCTTAGGGGCCTTTTTCCTATGCAATGTTTTGAGCAATACTATTTAACCATATCTTCAGGCTTTGCAACCATGTAAAGAGAAATCGCACCATCTAAGTTCTTAGCACTAAATCCGTTTTGTTTCAGGATTCTTTCTGCTATATATGACCTTAGACCGCTGTGACAAGATACGATGTATTCCTTGGATTTATCAAGTTCTGAAATTCTTCCTCTAAGCTCGTCTAGAGGTATTGCGATGTAATCATTGAAGTGAACATACTCCACTTCCGGCGTTGTCCTAACGTCTAGAAGAATTTTACCCGATGCTAATTCATCTTGGAGCTGGTGCCACTGAATGGACTCGCTGAGACCTTCAGCGAGATTCATAGCAGCATACCCAATCATGTTAACAGGATCCTTTGCTGACCCAAAAGGAGGAGCATAAGTAAATTCCAGTTCAGGGAGATCATAAATTGTGAGTCCGGCTTTGATTGCAGTCGAAATCAGGTCAATCCTCTTGTCGACTCCCTTAGCTCCAACTGCCTGAGCCCCATATATCCTTCCGTCTTCAGGAGAAAAGATGAGCTTCATAACGATTTCTGTTGCACCTGGATAGTAAGCTGCGTGGTCTTTCCCTGTTGTGTGCACTATCATATGAGGAATGGATAATTCTTTTACCATTTTTTCGCTTAGACCGGTTGATGCTGCTGATAGGTCGAAAACCTTTACAATTGCTGTACCTATAGAACCGGAATTCTTTCTTGAAAGCCCTGCGATTACATCAGCGACCTGTCTTCCTTGTCTATTTGCCGGAGAAGCTAAGGAAATTATCGCATCATCGCCGGTTATCTGCTGCTTGACAACAATCGCATCGCCCACTGCATACACGTCCTCACATGAAGTTTTGTACCGGTCATCAACGAGAATTCCGCCCTTAAGTCCCGTTTTGATGCCGGCATCGGCAGCAATTTTGCTTGATGGCTTTACTCCAACAGAAAGCACTGTGATGTCACTTTGTATTTTCTCTCGATTCGACAAAATAATGGTGTGTCCGGCGTTTTCAAATTTTTCTACGGATCGGCCTGTTAAAATCTTTACACCGTGCTCTTTTAATTCATTTTCCACAAAACGAGCCATCTCGAGATCTAATGGGGGCAAAACATGGGAAGCCATCTCAACTATAGTCACGTTTAGACCCTTGTTTGCCAAGTTCTCTGCCATCTCTATGCCTATGAAACCTGCACCGATCACAACAGCTTCTCCCGATGTGATATTTCCAAGTCGTGCCATTATTTTGCTCAGATCCGGAACATTCCTTAAAGTATAAAGATTATCTGCATCATCAATTCCATCCAGGGCAGGTATTACCGGCTCAGCGCCAGGTGACAGGATGAGCTTGTCATACTTTTCCCTGAAAGTGCCGCCTTCAGCCTTTTTAACAACTACTTCCTTGGCGGACGTATCAATTTCAATTACCTCATGGTGAGGACGAACATCTAAATTGAATCTTGCTCTGAGACTATCAGGAGTTTGGAGAAGAAGACTATCCTTGTCAGCTATCTCTCCTGAAATATGGTATGGCAATCCGCAATTGGCGAAAGATACGAAAGGTCCTTTTTCAAAGACAGTAATTTCAGCATCTTCCATCAATCTTCTCAGTCTCGTGGCAGCTGACATTCCTCCAGCCACGCCTCCTACTATTACAATTTTCATGTGTTTACCTCCTTTATACCCGCCAGGGTATAATTAATATATCATGAGAGAGTTTGATATGTCAACATTCAATTTGACTTTTAAGAGATGTAACTGTAATATATTGAGTATGGAAAATATGGAAAAGAAAAAGAAAGATGTTATAAATCGCTTGAAGCGAGCAGAGGGGCAACTTAGAGGCATTCAAAAAATGATTGAAGAAGAGAAGGAGTGCATAGACATTGTCACACAGCTTGTTGCTGTACGATCCAGCATCAACAGCCTTACCGGGCTTGTTATTGCTAATAAGATACAGTCTTGCTTTGAGAATCCGTCTGCGAATCCAAAGGAACAGGAAGAGCGTCTAAAAGAAGCGATTAAGATGATTGTCAAGAAGTAAATAAAACCGGATTTCAGGGTAGAATATCCATAGGGATTTGACAATATACCCAAGAGGGTATATAATCCACCAAATGACAGAATAAAATATTCAGTAAAAAGGCATTCGAAATACAATTATTTTGATTTCGTAAATAGTTAAAATGCCTAAGTGAGGGAGGTATTATTTTATGAGTAATGAGGTGGAAAGAATCACAAGAAGTTCAAGAAAAATAATTATAATTGGTGGGGTTGCCGGAGGTGCAACGGCTGCAGCCAGATTGAGACGACTAAGTGAAGCAGACGACATTATTTTGTTTGAGAAAGGAGAGCATATTTCATTTGCTAACTGTGGTCTTCCATATCATATCGGAGGGCTAATCAAAGATAGGGAAAGTTTGCTGTTGAATTCAGTCGAAGACTTGAAAGGTAAGTATAAGCTGGATGTTAGAAATTTTTCTGAAGTTTTATCAATAGATCGCGAGAAAAAGCAAGTAACCGTTATGAATCATAAGACGGGCGAAAAATACGAAGAGAGCTATGATAAACTAATAATTTCAACGGGAGCAGATCCGATTATTCCAAAAATTAAAGGAATACATGAGGCAAACAATGTTTTTTCGTTGAGGAACATTCAAGACATGGACTCAATAATTGATTTTATTCAGTCAGGAAATGTTAAGACTGCAACAGTTGTTGGGGGAGGCTTTATAGGTCTTGAGGTAATGGAGAACCTGACGGAGCTTGGGATTCGTGTGCAGCTTGTTGAAATGTCTAAGCAGGTTATGAATAATATTGACTACGACATGGCTCAGATTCTTCATGCCCAGATAGAGATGCATGGGGTTAGGCTGATTCTAGGAGACGGAATCAAGGAGTTTCGTAAAAACGGCGAAGAACTTATCACACAAAGTGGTCAGGTTCTAAAGACTGACATGACAATTTTAGCTATAGGTGTGAAGCCGAACAGTAAACTTGCAGAGGATGCAGGCCTTGAACTTGGGATTAAGGGAACGATTAAAGTTGATGATCAACTTAAGACCAGCGATGACGATATTTATGCTATAGGGGATGCAATTGAAGTTTCTGATAAAGTGAGTCATAAGCCTACCAACATTCCATTAGCTTGGCCTGCCAATCGCCAAGGAAGGATTGTTGCGGATATTCTAAATGGTATGAGCACAAAATACTCAGGTTCTCTCGGCTCGTCTGTTGCCAAAGTTTTTGAACTCACTGTTTCCAGTACCGGCAACGGTGAGAAACTTTTGATACAAGAAGGTATTGAATTTGAGGCTATCCATATACATCCGTCCTCACATGCAGGGTACTATCCAGGAGCATCTCCAATCTCAATCAAACTCTTAATGGGGAAGGACGGCAAAATACTAGGTGCGCAGGCTATAGGTTCTGAGGGAGTGAAAAAACGAATCGATATCATTTCAACTGCTATGGAGTTTGGAGGCAAGGCTATTGACCTTTCACGCATTCAAATTTCTTATGCTCCGCCATACTCTTCTGCAAAGGACCCTGTAAACATCTTAGGTTATGTTGCTGAAAATATATTGGAAGGAAAGGTGAAAACTTTCCAATGGTACGAAATTGAAAAACTCAACAAGAAAGATGCATATTTGCTTGATGTTAGAGAGACGGTGGAGCTATCAACAGGTCAAATTAACGACAGTATCAACATTCCTCTAAGCGAGCTTAGAGAAAGAATAGGAGAAATTCCTAAGGAGAAGGATATATATGTATACTGTCAAGTCGGGCATAGAGGCTACAACGCCGCTAGGATTTTGGAACAGTCCGGATACAATGTGTTCAATTTGGATGGTGGGTACAAGACATATAAATATGCAAACTATAAATTAAATGTGGAAAATTCCTATGTGACTCCGGAAAGCAATAGCTTTGTGGCAAAGGGTGAAAGAAAGACAGATACAAAATTTTTTGACGGTAAAAAGGATGTGAATGAAACAAAAGGCATGACCAAATTACGCTCTGATGTTGCAGATGTAGTAAGGCTGGATGCCTGTGGACTTCAGTGCCCTGGCCCAATTCTTAAAGTGAAGGAGAAGATGGACGAGATTTCTTCAGGACAGGTTCTTGAAGTAGAAGCAAGTGATTTTGGATTTGGAGCAGATATTGAAGCTTGGTGTAAAAATACAGGCAATATACTTCTTGACAACAGAATAGAGAAAAACAAAGTAGTAGCAAGAATTGCTAAAGGTGAAGTGGACAAATCCGAAAGAGCAAATATTTTCTACGGTTGCCCGACACAGTTACAAAAGGAAAATGTTTTGTCGAGTGATAAAGAAGGAGCAACAATGGTAGTATTCAGCGGAGATTTGGATAAGGCCATAGCTTCAATGATCATCGCATCCGGAGCTGCTGCATATGGAAAGAAAGTTACTTTGTTCTTCACTTTCTGGGGACTATCAATTCTTAAAAAGAGAAGAGTAAAAAAGAGGGGACTTGCAAAACTCTTTGATATAATGCTTCCTAAAAAGGCTGAGAAATTGCCTCTTTCAAAGATGAATATGCTCGGCATGGGTCCTGAAATGATAAAGGGGATTATGAGGAAGAAAAATGTCAATTCTCTGCCGGAACTCATTGAAGATGCTCACAAGCTAGGGGTGAAGTTCGTTGCTTGTACTATGAGCATGGATCTTATGGGGATAGAAAAAGAAGAACTTTTTGACTTTGTAGAATATGGCGGAGTTGCCACGTTCATAGGAGATAGCGAAGAGTCTAATATGCAGCTATTCATTTAGATCTGAAGAATTGGCGTCTTGATTTGTAATTCGTGGGAAGATTGGATCGTTTACTCTGTTTCCAATCTTCCCTTTTAATATTCCGAAAGTTCCCGTATAATAAAAGGGAAAGAAATGGGAGCAATTGCTGAGAGGAACGTAAGAGTTCGACCATCATTACCTGTCAGGATAGTGCCTGCGTAGGGAATCTTTTGGCAACACTCCTACAATGGAGGTTTTTTTATGAAATTCAAAACTCAGATGGAAGCTGCAAAGGCCGGTTATATAACGGAGGCGATGAAAATCGTCGCAGAAAAAGAGAAAGTAAGCTGTGAGTATCTTCTGGAAAAAATAGCTGCCGGTGAAATAGTTATTCCTAGAAACAAGAATCACAACTCTATTTCTCCGGAGGGGATAGGAACGGGTCTCAGAACCAAGATAAATGTCAACCTGGGAATTTCCAAAGATTGTAACGATCTTGATATGGAAATGGAGAAGGTTCAAATGGCTCTTGACATGGGCGCTGAATCCATAATGGACTTGTCAAATTACGGAAAGACATATGAGTTCAGGAAACGTCTTATAGATAAGTCAACTGCAATGATAGGAACAGTGCCAATGTATGACGCTGTAGGATTTTTAGATAAGGGACTCACCTTCATCAAAGCAGAAGAATTCCTGGATGTAGTCAGAAATCATGCAGAAAACGGCGTGGACTTTGTGACAATTCACGCAGGAATTAACAGAGCCAACGCTGAGATATTCTTAAGAAATGAGAGGACTAACAGAATCGTGTCCCGTGGAGGAAGCCTGCTGTTTGGATGGATGATGAAAAACGATCAAGAGAATCCGTTTTACGAATACTACGACAAGCTTCTTGAAATCTGTAGAGAATACGATGTGACACTTTCCCTTGGCGACAGCATGAGACCGGGTGGAATAAATGATGCAACAGATGCAAGTCAAATCGCTGAGCTAATTACACTTGGTGAGCTCACAAAGCGGGCTTGGGAGAAAGATGTGCAGGTTATGATAGAAGGACCGGGGCATGTTCCAATCGGGGACATAGAGGCGAATGTAAGACTTGAGAAGAGCTTATGCCACAAAGCACCTTTCTATGTTCTAGGCCCCCTCGTAACTGACGTTGCTCCAGGCTATGATCATATCACTTCGGCAATTGGCGGAGCCATAGCAGCAAGCCACGGTGCGGATTTTCTCTGCTACGTAACTCCGGCTGAACATCTTAGACTTCCTGACGTGGATGATGTTAGAGAGGGAATCATAGCATCCAAGATTGCCGCCCATGCAGGGGATATCAATAAATTAAAAGATGCGAGACTTTGGGATCTTGAAATGAGCAAGCGAAGGCAGGCTCTGGATTGGAAGGGGATGTTCGAAATTGCCCTAGATAAGGAAAAACCGAAGAGATACAGAGATGCATCCATACCGGAGGAAGAGGATACATGCACTATGTGCGGTAGCATGTGTTCCGCACGAACCATGAACCAAATACTTGATGAAATCAATACTGAAAAACAATATGAATCAAATACTCGATGAAATTAATTTGGAGATAAACAAATAATAAATGACAAATAACAAATGATGAAACATGAAAAGTTGGAATATCGGTTCCAACTCTTTTGTTGCTATGGTATAATAAAAAGGCAATTTTATTGTAATAATAACCAAAGAGGCTAGAAGAATGTTTAACTATTCATTTAAAAAATCTATACCGATTATGACAGGCTATATATTCATTGGCATTGCATTTGGAATCCTGCTCCACAGTCAGGGTTTTAATTTCCTATGGGCAGCAGGTATGGCTCTGTTTGTTTATGCAGGGTCAGCCCAATTTGTCATCGTTGCCTTGATGGTGAGTAGGGCGGCTTTGCCTGTCGCAGCTCTCATGGTTTTTTTGGTGAATAGCAGGCACATGTTTTATGGAATTTCTTTCATACAGAGATTTAAGTCTATGGGTAAGAAGTACTGGTACATGATTTATACATTGACGGATGAGACCTACTCAGTACTCTGTCAGATCAAAGACGATACCCAGATAACCGATGAGGAGAAAAACGACAGGATGTTTCTTGTGAGCATGCTGAATCAGATTTATTGGGTTATCGGTTGCACGGTGGGGGCTTTGATCGGAGAGATTTTGCCTTTTAGTACTGAAGGAATAGAGTTTTCTATGACTGCACTCTTTGTAGTTATTTTTGTAGAGCAGTGGATTTCTTGGAGAGAAAAGGGCACACACATTCCGGCGATTACCGGAGTGATATCAGCTGTCGTTTGTCTTGCCATCTTTGGAGCGGATAAATTTATTTTGCCTTCTATAATAATTACTGTTGGCATATTGCTTTCCCTTGAAAAGAGAATAGAGCTGAAAGAGATAGATAACGAAAAGGAGATAGAAAATGAATAAGTACGTGTATATGGCGATTTTGTGTGGAATATCTATTTTTATCACCTTTGGAACCAGATATATTCCATTTGCATTGTTTGTGAGGGGCAAAGAAGTGCCCGGTAGGGTAGACTATCTTGGAGAAATTCTGCCTCCTGCAATGATGGCTATCTTGGTAATTTATTGCCTGAAAGGCCTTGATTTCACCTCACTTGGAGGCTTTCTTCCTGAACTTGTCGGCACTGCTTTTGTAGTTATTTTACATGTTATTAAGAGAAATACGCTTTTAAGCATATTCGTAGGTACAGCAGTATATATGATAGCGATTAGATATATATAGAGGATTTTTGCTGATAGCGACACGTGTCCGGAGAACTAAAAAGAATTTTTACCAATATAATATATTAGCTTGTTTATTATGTGTAACATGTGATATAATCAAGCAACCAAAGATAGTGATAAGATTTATCCATTCTTTAAAACGCCAATTGAATATTAACTTTGAAGTCTCTTTACAACCTGAATTGATAACATGGTCTTATGGATACAATTGTTAGCAATAGGTAAAGCATTTGAAGAGATAATAGGGAATCAAGTGAGAATCTTGAGCGATCCCGTCGCTGTGAAGGCCATTCATTGCAGGGCAAGTAGATATGCCTTGCAATGCAACTGTTTTGTTGAATGCCACTGAGGAGTGCAAACTGATAGACAAATTCAACCCTTTTAGATATACATGGGAGGTTTTTGGTGATAATCAGATAAGCTTCTTGGGAAGGTTCAAAACAGGGCTTCAGCCAGAAGACCTGCTTCGAAGTTGTTTTCGATATTTTCTACGAGGATGGAAGATTTTGGGGATATCTCTATACCTTGTTAGATTCTAACAAGGTTTTTTTGTGGAAAATGCGGCGAATAAAAAATTAGGAGGAAGTATGAAGAAGAAATTTTTGGTAGTCGCTATGGTTTTAGCAATGGTGATTGCTCTTGCTGCTTGCGGGGATTCAAAAAGTGGGGGCGATTCAGGTAAGGACAAGGATAAGGTAACCGTTGGACAGACATGGGTAATAAATGATGACAACCCTCTTGATGGGGGAAACCCTTGGTCCATCACAGCTCATGGAATAGGCGAATATGTTTATACAATTCAGCCGGACGGAACTCTTGAATCAAGATATGTCAAGGAGCTTAAGCAGGTGGATGATCTTAACTGGGAAGGTGTTATGAAGGAAGATGCGAAATTTTCTGACGGAACGGATGTTAAAGCAGAAGATCTTTGCAAATGCCTGAACACAATAATCGAAAAGAACGAAATGTCAACAGCTTCTGCAGGTAAGATTGAGTACACTCCAACGGGCGAGTATACTTTCACTGCAAAGACAGAGAGACCTACAAAGGTGCTCCCTTCTATTTTGGCCGAGTGGACTAACGTTGTTTTTAAGGAAGCCGATGGGAAATATGTATTCACAGGTCCATTTGTTATCAAGAACTTGAAGCCAGGTGCAGAGCTAGTGCTTGAGCCTAACAAGAACTATCCTGACAGCGAAAAGAGACCAAAGGAAGTTGTAATCAAGGCGTTTAAAGATGTAAATGCTCTGAAGCTTGCAATGCAGTCTGATGAACTGGATTTAGCATTTGGGTTAACAGGCGAGGTTGCTAAGCAGCTAAAGGATGATGGAAAAAACGTTATAGATTTTCCTGCAGGATATCAGTACTATACCTTCCTAAATATGGGCAACGAGGCGCTGGCAAAGGATGAGGTTAGAGAAGCTCTTGACGAGGGAATCAACAGAAAAGAAATCATTAAGGCACTCAATGGTGGCAAGGAGCCTACCGGATTGTTTGCAGGATATAATTCATTCAATGCAAAGGAGAAGGTAGAATTCGATTCTGAGGATGCAGCCAAACATCTTGACGAAGCCGGCTATACTTTGAAGTCAGGGGATAAGTATAGGAAGAATGCTAACGGAGAAGAATTGAAACTTGATATTACCACATATTCATCAAAGGCTGATCTGCCGATCATAGCTCAGGTACTTGTTTCCGAATTTGAAAAACTTGGAATAAAGTCGGAAGTTAAGGTTGTGGATAATATTGACGAAGTGGCAGACTCAGGAAACTATGATGTTTTGTTGTATGCACAACATCCATCTCCAACAGGGGATGCAGGATATTTCTTGAATCAATTCTTCAGAACAGGTGGACCTAAGAACAGAATGAAGTATTCATCAGCCGAGGTTGATTCGCTACTTGATAAGCTTGGAACAGTTTCCGATAAGGGAGAAAGAGACAAGCTTGCCGTTGAAATTCAGGAGAAGGTGATAGATGATCACCCTGTTATCATGACAGTGGATCCTGAATGGCACGCAGCTGTTTCTGATAGGTTGAAGGATTACAAGTTGTGGAATGGAGATTACTTCATTGTAAATCCAACCCTTATGGTTAAATAAAAAGAATTAGCCGGTATTTATAAATATCGTATTGCTATGAGGCGACCTTAGAGGGTCGCCTCTACTATTGAGAGGTTAATGTGACAAAAAGTTTTTTAAAATTCGTCGGCAAGTGGATATTGATATTTATTGTGGGAAGTCTAATAGCTTTTTTCATTACGAGAAGTATGCCGGGAAATCCTGTAGATATGCTGCTTGGCAGATATGGCCTTCCGAAAACCCCCGAAAATGTTGCGGCTATCGAAAATAGGTTCATGCTAAATGAGCCATGGCACAAACAATATATGAGCTGGATCACTGACTTTCTGAAGGGTGAATGGGGAAACTCATATATTACAAGATCCTCCCTTAAACCTGAAATTTTAAGGAGACTTCCAATATCCGTAGGGATTGGCATGGGTGGTACGCTTATGGCTGCATTTCTTGCTTTTTTCCTAGGCTATGGTGCTTCACTTAAGGAAAAGGGACTTTGGAACTATATGTCTAAGGGAATAACCATATTCAATCAGGCTGTGCCGGTATTTTTGCTCATACTTGTGGCTATCTACTTCTTTGGTGTCAAATATCGCCTAGTTCGATTCTTCTCCGGTGACAGTGTAGTTGCAATGGTAATGGGGATGATTTTCATAGCCTTGCCTCTTCTTGCCCCTATGTCAAGAACGGTCCGTGTGCACTTCCTTGAAACTCTTGAGAAACCCTATATGGACTTTTATATTAATTCAGGTTATAAGCGCAACAAAGCACTTTTGCTATATGGCAGCAGGCCGGCGATATATGGTCTATGCTCCGTTGTGGTTTCACGATTTGCATGGGTTCTTGGTGGAGGTACTGTAGTGGAATTCGCCCTCGGAGTCCATGGTATCAGTCTATTCTTAATAGATAGTATTGCTCAGAGAGACTATCTTTTGATTCAAACATATATAATGACAGTGATAATTTGGATGGCCTTGGTACATTTCATCTTTGGCTTTATTTTTGAAAGGGTACTGTACAAAGGAGGTATGGAGTAAGATGAAAAAAGTATATATTTCCATGGGAATAATTTTTCTTCTTTACATATTAACTATGATAATATCGATACAGAATCCCAAAACTGTAAATATGGGAAGTGCATTTTTACCAACAAGCCATGAACACCTTCTTGGTACAGATCAGTTCGGCAGAGATATACTGTCCCTTATGATCTATGGATTTAACAGAACCGTGTCGGTACTTTTGGCAGCCATTGCGATTTCAATGATATTTGGACTTATTTTGGGAATTTGCAGCGGATATTTTGGCGGTGCTGTAGAAGTATTTGCAAGACTCTTTTCCGATATATCCATGATAATCCCATCATTTGTCTTGGCACTTATAGCTACTGCAAAGTTTGGAGCTAATCCGGTGACGATAGGAATTGTATTGGGCGTTTGTGATATAGGAATCTATTCTAACCAAACGGAGGCATTGACGAAGAAACTGAAGGATAGTGAATATATCCAGGCAGTGGAACTCCTCTGCATTCCGAAAACTAAAATCCTACTTAGACATATTTTGCCTAAAGTGGTTGGTCCTGCACTTACACTTATGGGTGGAAAAGCCGGGAGCATAGTTTTAGCCTATGCATCCCTAACATTCATAGGACTTGGAACTGATACATCAGCGCCTGACTGGGGGACTATGTTATATCAGTACAGGACATATTTGATCGATCGCCCCATACTATTGCTGTGGCCATCTATGGGGATATTGATTCTTGCCCTTATTTTTTATTACGCCTTTGACAATTTTAAAATGTCACGATCCAGGGAGGAGTTGCTATATGAATAATGAGTATATTCTTGAGCTCAAAGACCTGAGAGTTGGCCTAAGAAGTGCAAAGGACGGTAAAAATATTATCAAGGGTGTTGACCTGCAACTAATGCCCGGGGATAAATTGGGAGTAGTAGGATCTTCAGGTGGAGGGAAAAGCCTTACATTCTCAGCATCTATGGGGTTTCTTGATCAAAGACAGTGGAATATTCAAGGTGAATCTATATACAAAGGGCAAGAAAACATTTTGACAATGAAAAATGAGGAAAGAGAAGTTTTCAGAAGGAAAAAGCTCGGATACATTCCCCAAAACGCTCTAAATTCTTTAAATCCCCATATGAAAATCATAGATCAAATGTCACAAAACATCAGCTTTTGCAATGGAGTATCTAAGCATGAAGCAAAGGATATAGCCATAGACGGTCTGGAATTTATCGGAATTGAGCCTACAAGAGCAAATTTAAACAAGTATCCACACCAATTTTCCGGTGGTATGAGGCAGCGAACCCTGATGGCAATGGTTTTAGCTAAAGAACCGGAAATCATCCTTGCAGATGAGCCTTCCTCGGCGCTGGATGTCCTAAATCAGGCACGCTCTGTGGAGCTTCTTCAAAGGCTGATGGAAAGGTATAGTTTTACTATGATTTACATAAGCCACAGCCCGGGCATGGTGAGAAAGCTTTGCAACAAAATAATAGTATTTGGACAGGGTATTGTCGTGGAATCAGGGGACGCTGATGAAGTGCTTGATATGCCCGTTAGTACGCATACTAATAATGGTGTAAAAATATCCCCGGAGAGAACTCCAATATTGCAAGTGGAAAATATATGGAAAACTTTTGATTCCAAGGAGAAACCTGTCCTAAAAGGTGTCAGCTTTACTCTCTATGAGGGAGAAATCCTAGGTCTTGCAGGAGTTTCTGGTTGTGGGAAATCCACCCTTTCACGAATTATTACAGGGATAATTCCAATGGACAGTGGAAATGTTCTGTTCAGAGATAGAGAGATTCCCGGAATTGGTTCAAGAGACAGATCCTTAGATAGATTCCCTGTTCAAATGATATTTCAAAATGCTATTGCCTCGTTCAACCAAGACTACACTATAGAGTATTCCCTCAAAGAAGCATGCATTGCTTCGGGAATGGACAGAGAGAATATAGATGAAGAAATTAGGAGTATAATTTCAGAGTGCGATCTACCTATAGAGATAATAAAGAAGAAACCGACACAGGTTTCTGGAGGTCAAATGCAGCGGCTTGCGATTTCAAGAGCCTTACTTACTAAACCCAAAGTCCTCATAGCTGATGAGATAATTTCAGCACTTGATCTCTCAACCCAGATCAAGATTCTTGATTTATTGAAAAACCTTGCGAAGAAGAGAAATCTTTCAGTAATATTCATAGCCCACGATCTGATGGCTGTCAGAAGAGTGGCGGATCGTGCCGTTATTTTGTTTGAGGGAGAGAAAGTGTTTGACCAAGAGCCGCAGAAAATATGGAGTCAAGAAGTCCACCCTCATGTTAAGGAGCTTGCAGATGCTGTCGAAAAAGTAAATTTGAATCTCAAAAATGATGAGGACTAATTATAAGAGCTAACGCTTTCGAAATCACAATCAATTTTGTAAGAAAACTGTGGCACGACAGTATTTTGTTTGACCATACTAACTAGGTTAGGTTATACTAACTCTGCTTTAATATTAACAAGCCCGAGATAAAAAAGGGCAACAAGACCAGAAAGGAGATTTGTATGGTAAGAAAAGCAGAGTCAGGTAAGCAAACTGTCGCATTAATTCTCATAGTTGCTCTATCAATAACTATGGGTATATTTGCAATGGCTTTTAAGTTTGCCACACCTGTGCATGGTACTGAAACTTCCCACAAACCCGGAAACGTGGATGCCGTTGGAGGGGCCAGCCAAAGGGAAGATAATCAAAAATATCTGATTGGAACTGAGACAAAGGCTATAAGAATTGATCACACGGGAAAATCCGTGTATAACCTTGAGGTTCATATCGCAAAGAATGCTGCCTTTGTCGAGGGAATTTTGGATAAGGATTCCCAAGGTTCAGGCTGGGTTGCCCTAGTTTGGGAGCAATTCAAGTCAGGAGGAGGCCTAACTAAGTATTCCGGGAAGACTTTCGAGGAAATCAAGAAAATGCCAAGACCCGATGGCATTACAATGATGGGAAGCGATGCTCTAAAGGACGAAACCCCGGGCAAGGTTCACGATGCAATTCTGAAGGTTATAGACGAGTTTGAGAAAACAGATAATTTTTCATCCAGAACTGCCAGAAACTCTTTGGCAAAAGTTCTCTATCAGCACAGAAAAACTTATATGGAAAACGATAAAGAGCTGTGGGATAATGCTAAGCTTTCCGATTTCAGAACAAAATATGAGGCCGCAGATAATGCCTTCAAAAAGGCGAATGCAACTCCTGAGGAACTTAAACAGGCTGAGGATTTACTGAAGGAGGCGGCAGCCAAGCTGAGTTACAAGGCATTTTCCAGGGAAGAATACGACAGGCTCCTAGCAGATGCAAACAACAAAATAACTGAGGAGAGTAACTACACTCTCTCCAGCATGAATAACCTGAAAAAGATTTTCGCTCAGGTTAAGGGTGATGTGGATTCAGGAAAGATATCAAATGCAAAGCTGATGAAGGCAATTGAAAAGAAATTGTCTGACGCTATTAAGGGACTCGTAGCTAAATCAGATTCTGCAAACAGGTTCAATATAAATGCTAAACTCATGCAGGCCGGCGACCTGAACACAGAATCCATGGCACAATCTTTTATGAACAAGGATATTTTGATGATTGACAAGGGAAGTACAGTAGAATACCAGGTGAAATTCATCGTTGGTAAGGTCATGTCCCTTGATGCTGTTTTGCTTGGGCTTTCCTATGATGATAATGGAGTCAAAAAAGTCGCTCCTGTTATTTCTGAGGGAGAGGATAGGAGCAAAGTATACAAAATCGAATTGCCTAAAAACCACGGGAAAAATATAAAAGTCTACCTGAAGGCACAGATGGTCGGCCCAAGTCCTACAGAAATGCCGGCGATAATCGTTCTTGATCCAACTTCAAAGAGAGCAGAGGGACAGGAATTATCAAAGGCCAACAAGACTGAACTTGATAAGGTGATTAAGGGTGAGAAAGAGACTTATGATGATGTTCTCGCGGGCTATTATAAGGAGTCGGGCAAAAAGGCTTATCTAAAGATTTTCGACAGAGCTGTGAAACTCATGGATGATGCTAATGCCACCCAAGAAAATGTTGACCTAGTTACTAACCTTCTTAAATTTGCTAAGGAAAACAATCTAGTCTTGAAGGAAATGGATGAGTTTGCTAAAAAGCTTGAAAATGCTGAAAATCTTAAAGCAAATGAATATTCATCTGAGAGCTATGCTCCTGTGAAGGCAGTGGTTGCAAAGGGTAACGGCCTTTGGAGGGACAGATATAACCTTTCAAGATCTGAGCTTAAGAAGTTGATTGACGAAATCGACAAAGCAGTGGCAGGTCTTAAGCCAGCTGCGGCACCAGCGTCAGAGCCGGCACCGACGCCTGCGCCAGCACCAGAACCGGCACCTGCACCAGCACCAGCGCCAGAACCGGCACCTGCGCCGACACCAACGCCTGCACCGGCACCGGAGCCAGCACCGACACCAGCGCCAGCGCCAACGCCTGCACCAGCACCAAAGCCGGAACCTGCGCCAGAGCCTGCGCCGACACCGGCACCAAAGCCAGCGCCTGCACCAACACCAGCGCCTGAGTCAGAACCTGCACTAGGAACGCCGACACCGACGCCAGCGCCTGCACCTGCACCAACACCAAAGCCAACACCGGCACCTGCGCCAGCACCAGCTCCAACGCCGGCACCTGCACCAGCACCAAAGCCGGAACCTGCGCCAGAGCCGGCACCAGCGCCTGAGATGCCTAAAGAACCCGAAACAGTTGGAAATTCTGAGAAAGCAAAATTAGAAATAAAACTAATCAATTCCGACAGATTAAACAAAAACAATGAAATCGGGAAAAACCCTAAGGGTGAGTATATCTACACAATAGGCAAATCCAAAGGCCTATCCCTTGAATTTGAAAACACTGACCCTGATAAGTTCATCGAAGTAAAGATTGATGGAAAAACTCTAGGTAAGGAAAAAGATTTTACAATTTCTAAAGGAAGTATAATTGTTAATTTAAAAAAGGTAGCATTGGATAATCTATCCACCGGAAGGCATACTTTAGAATTAATAACAAAAGAAGGCTCGGCAAACGGCACTTTCCACATTGCAAAGGCTGATTTGAAGGAAGTTGATTTGAAAGAAAAAGATATGAGTAATCATGGTAAACCGGTTGCTCCTGATAAACTAATTTCTTCAAGTAAATCGCTTACTCCTGATAACTCAATTTCTTCGAAATCAAAAGCACCTAAAACAGGCGATGACAGTCAACTACCGATGTTACTACTCGTAGCCATTATCTCCGGAAGCGCAGCTGTTTTGTTGAGAAAAAGAGTAAGAAATTAAATAAAAGTTAGGGATTTGAAAACACAAGATGATGATACCCTCTGTGCTGAATTTTTCGGCCGGGGGTATTTTAATTTCCGTTTGTAAAATTATTGAAAAGCTCTATGTCGGGTATATATTATTACGTACACATTTGATAAAGAGGGGGATTTGTATGGAGAAATATGCACTTAATCCGATGGGGTCGAAGCCAATTCCAAGGCTTTTGGCTTCATTGGCGATCCCGGCTATAATTGCAAACGTTGTCAGTGCGCTTTATAATGTCGTGGATCAGATTTTTATCGGACAAGGTGTCGGATATTTGGGGAATGCTGCGACGAATATTGCGTTTCCAATCACGACAATTTGTATGGCTATAGGGCTTATGACAGGGCTGGGGTCGGCGGCTAAGTTTAATTTGGAACTGGGGAGGCGGAACAATCAGCTCGCTAAGAGTGTTGCCGGTACGGCAGGAGGATTTCTTGTCATCAGCGGCATAGTTATATGCATAATAATTCGTGTTTTCTTGCAGAAAATAATGATAGCTTTTGGAGCTACGGATCAAATTTTGGATTATGCCATGGAGTATGCCGGGATAACCTCATTTGGTATACCGTTTTTGCTTTTTTCTATAGGCACCAATCCACTTGTGAGAGCAGACGGTGCTTCCACTTATTCTATGGGAGCGATAATCACCGGAGCAGTTCTCAACACGGTTTTGGACCCACTTTTCATATTCGTATTTGATATCGGGATCGCAGGTGCTGCTTGGGCAACTGTTATAAGCCAAGTTATTTCCGCATTGATACTTGCAAGATATTTTACTAGATTTAAGTCTGTAAAGTTTGAGTGGGCGGACTTTAAACCTAAGCTTGGCCTCATCAGGATCATATTTGTAATGGGCATCACATCTCTAATATTCCAGATTTCCAATATGCTTGTTCAGGTATCAATGAACAACCTTTTGAAAATCTATGGAGCAGCTTCCATATATGGCAGTGAAATTCCAATAGCCAGCGCCGGTATCGTAATGAAGATTAATGTAATCTTTGTGGCTCTGGCAATAGGCTTAGTTCAAGGTGCTCAGCCTATCTGCGGTTACAACTATGGGGCGAGAAAGTACAACAGGGTGAGGGAAACTGTGAGAATATTACTCATCACCACATTCGCAATTTCTGTGGTCTGTTTTGGCGCATTTCAGATATTTCCTAAGGAGATTATTTCTCTCTTCGGGCAGGGAAACAAGTTGTATTTTGACTTCGGTGTTAAGTTTATGAGGACATTCCTTTTCTGCACTTTCTTAAACGGCCTTCAGATGTCAGCTACGACATTCTTCCCGGCAATTGGAAAGCCTATAAAGGGAGCAATTCTTTCCCTGATTAAGCAGGTTATTTTCCTACTTCCCCTGCTGTTTATACTGCCAAAATTCTTTGGAATCACCGGTCTGATGTTCTCGGCACCGATTTCCGATTTTGTGGCATTTGCAGTTGCGATGGCCTTTCTGGCATACGAATTTAAGCATATGCCGAAGGTGGATTACGAGTTCCCTGCAAACGAGATTCACGAGAAGGTGCC
Organism: Anaerovoracaceae bacterium; assembly: GCA_029983755.1. GTDB lineage: Bacteria > Bacillota > Clostridia > Peptostreptococcales > Anaerovoracaceae > S5-A14a. The sequence continues at coordinate 34,547 of JASBYX010000006.1, read as the reverse complement.
TCAGTAAGGCAAGCTTCTTTGTAAAAATTTTCATCATTCAACAAAATATTTAAAGCGTCTAAGTCATATTTAGGTGGTTAGGGGTTAACGGGCAAAATGCAATGTATTGATTTTTAGGTTGCAGGTTGCAAAGTTGTATGGGAAAGCATTCCCACATATCCCTAACTAGAGATAAACGGACTTAGACGCTTTTGTGCTGTTATAAAGGGCATTACCCTCTGTATTTTTTACCATGAGCCTCTTTTCACATCAGAGATTTTCCTCCATAGATTTTCCTCCGTAGATACTATTACATAGTCGGCTTACTCAGACGTGTTAGCCACAGCTATTTACCGTGTTAAAGCATTAACGGTTGACAGGTGCACCTGAGTGGGAGTATACTTGTATACAAGCCTAGATTTCATGATAGCCGTAGCCATTTTCATGAAGTAAACTGCGGCAATAGTAATAGGTAAAACAGGGTGACAGGTGACAGTTGTAAGGATAGCCGTAAACCCGGGAAAAGCAAATATTTTGTTGATAAGGAGGAGACATGCTGGATATTTCCCCAAAGACTAATTTATTAGAGAAAAAGGAATATAGCTATGAGCTTCAGGACGTTGTAGAGCCAAAGCTATATAGAGACATGTACAGTTATGACGAAATCCCGAAAGTAGTTTGGAACCACAGGAAAGTACCTATGAACATGCCGGACGACATCTGGATTACGGACACAACATTTAGAGACGGAATGCAGTCCAGAGCCCCTTACGAAACTGAGGACATAGTTGAGATTTTTAAGCTTATGAGTAAGCTTGGGGGGCCGTTTGGGCTAATTCGCCAGAGCGAGTTTTTCGTATACACCAAGAAAGACAGGGAGGCTGTGGAGAAATGTCTTGATCTGGGACTGAAGTTCCCGGAAATTACCACATGGATCAGGGCAAAGAAAGAAGATTTTCAGCTTGTGAAGTCCCTTGGAATCAAGGAAACGGGAATTCTTGTGAGCTGCAGCGATTACCACATCTTTAAGAAAATGAAGAAAAACAGACGACAGGCCATGGAATTTTATCTGGAAACAATTAGGGATGCCCTGGAAACAGGAGTAGTTCCAAGGTGCCATCTTGAAGATATAACCAGAGCGGATTTCTACGGTTTTGTAGTCCCATTTGTGAACAAGATAATGGAGCTTTCTGAGGAAGTAGGGGTGCCTATCAAAATTCGTGCCTGCGATACCATGGGTTATGGTGTTCCTTACCCGGGGGTTGCTCTGCCACGATCCGTTCCGGGAATCATTTACGGACTTCAACATTACTCAGGTGTTCCCAGCGAGATGCTTGAATGGCATGGGCACAATGATTTCTACAAAGCTGTGGTTAACGCAAGCACGGCGTGGATGTATGGGTGCTGCTCTGTGAACTGTTCCCTGCTTGGAATAGGAGAAAGGACAGGAAATATTCCACTGGAAGCGATGGTTATGGAGTACGCTTCTCTCAGAGGATCCACAGACGGCATGGATACAAAGGTGATAACCGAAATCGCCGAATTCTTCAGGGATAGGATGGGGTACGAGATTCCACCGATGACCCCTTTTGTAGGAGAGGACTTCAATGTTACAAGAGCCGGGATTCATGCCGATGGTCTCATGAAGGACGAGGAAATATACAATATATTCGATACTCGTGAAATTTTAGGAAGAGAGCCGGGAGTTGCCATCAGCAAAACCTCCGGAGCTGCAGGAATTGCATATTGGCTTAATCAGCATCCGAGTGTGCTCACAAGGCTTGGACTTGACGGGCCGATTTCCAAAGACAGCGAAATCGTAGAGAATCTAAAAACTTGGGTTGATGGCCTTTACGCAGATAACAGAACCACAAGCCTTTCCAATAAAGAGATTTATGGAAAGCTTGCCGAACTCAAAGATGAGCTTAGAACCGGAGAAGGAGGGAAAAAATGATAGAGTACAAAACAGTTTCCCTTGCAAATCAGGTCTACGAGGCGTTGCTTCACGACATTCTCAGCGGAAAGTACAAAAAGGGAGAGCTTATAACGGAGAGCGGACTTTCCAAGGAACTTGGGGTGAGCCGAACCCCCATAAGAGAAGCTATTTTGCGCCTTTCCCAAGAGAGACTTTTGAAGGATAGACAGATGGGATCTGAGGTGATAGGGATCTCCAAAGAGGATGTTGAGGACATGCTTAATGTGAAAAGGCTTCTTGAGCCGGAGATTGCAGAGGGTCTGGCTGAGAATTTGACCGATGAAGGCATGGAAAAACTGGGGGAGATCGTTGATCAACAGGAATATTATAGCCAGAAAAACGACTATGAGAAGGTAATGATACTGGACACGGAATTCCACACCGTTCTGTATGGGGAAAGCGGAAGCAATGTGTACAGCCAGATTTTGGAACAGACACACAAAAAACTCCTAAGGGTCAGACTGTCTTCCCTGAGAAATGAAAAGAGAATAAACGAATCCACAGGGGAGCACAGGGAACTCTTTGATATTTTGAAGACTAAAGATGCTGGAAAAATTAGAAGGCAGCTGATGAAGCATCTTGAGAATTCCAGAGAAAACATAATGAAAGGAATCAGCCAATGGGATTGACATTAACAGAGAAAATTTTGAAGAACCACCTTGTGGAGGGGAGACTCGTCAAGGGTGAAGAGATAGCTGTGAGAATCGACCAGACCCTTACACAGGATGCTACGGGAACCATGGCATACCTTGAGTTTGAGAGCATGGGCCTCGACTCGGTGAAAACAGAGCTATCAGTGGCCTACATCGACCACAACACTTTGCAGTCAGGCTTTATGAACGCAGACGACCACAGATTCATACAGTCCGCAGCCGAAAAATTCGGGTTGTACTTTTCGAAGCCGGGTAATGGAATATGCCACCAGGTTCACCTTGAGCGTTTTGCTGTCCCCGGAAAAACACTGATCGGTTCAGACAGCCACACCCCAACGGCAGGAGGTATGGGAATGCTTGCCATGGGTGCAGGTGGACTTGATGTGGCAGTCGCAATGGGTGGCGGTGCCTACTATATCACCATGCCGAAGGTTTACAAAATAAATTTGACGGGCAAGCTATCTCCCTTCGTTTCCGCTAAGGACATCATTTTGGAGGTCCTCAGGCGACTCACCGTTAAAGGAGGCGTTGGTGCAGTAATGGAATATGGGGGCGAAGGAATCAAGTCCCTAACTGTTCCTGAAAGGGCTACTATCACCAACATGGGGGCAGAGCTTGGAGCTACCACCTCAATATTTCCTTCAGACGAAGTTACTCGGGATTTCCTAAGGGCACAAAACAGAGAATCTGCCTTCACATATCTCTCTGCTGATGAAGATGCGATATATGACAAGGTCGTTGATATAAACCTCGATGAGCTTGAGCCTATGATTGCATGTCCACACAGTCCTGATAATGTGGTCAAGGTTTCTGAACTTGCTGATAAACATATTAAGGTTGACCAAGTCTGCATAGGCTCCTGTACCAATTCCAGTCTGACAGACCTCTTGAAAGTTGCTGAAATTCTAAAGGGGGAGACGGTATCTGACAATGTGAGCCTCTCCATATCTCCGGGATCGAGGCAGGTTCTTTCCATGCTTGCTCAAGATGGAGGATTTGGGGACATTTTGGGAGCAGGAGCAAGATTCCTGGAATGCGCCTGTGGTCCTTGTATAGGAATGGGATTTTCTCCAAACTCAGGAGGGGTTAGCCTTAGAACATTCAACAGAAATTTTGAGGGAAGATCCGGTACACCTGATGGACAAGTCTATCTGGTTTCTCCTGAGACGGCTGCCGCGTCCGCCCTGTTTGGGGAGATTACTGATCCTAGGAAGCTACCTGAACTACGCGGAAAAAACAACCCTGAAAAACGTCAACTAGGACGAAAGATGAAGGTTGACATACCGGAGACTTTCCTTGTAGATGACAACATGATAATAAAGCCTAAATCCCTTGAAGATAGAATAAATGTGGAGACAATTAAGGGACCGAACATCAAGGGATTACCCGAGGCAAAGCCTTTGGGTGAAACCATGAAAAATGAGGTCATCCTAAAAGTTGGAGATAATATTACAACTGACCACATAATGCCTGCTGGGTCAAAGATTCTACCATATAGATCCAATATACCTCATCTATCTCAGTATTGTTTTGAGGTATGCGATAAAAGCTTTCCTGACAGGGCAAAGGAAAAAGGTGGTGGCATCATCATAGGGGGTGCTAATTACGGCCAAGGATCTTCCAGGGAACATGCTGCCCTCGTACCACTTTACCTTGGGGTCACCGCAGTCATAACGAAGAGTTTTGCCAGAATACATCGAGCAAACCTGATAAATGCAGGTATTTTGCCCCTGGAATTTGAAAGGGAAGAAGATTATGAGAGGATATCCCAAGGGGATGAGCTAGAAATTTTTGGCCTGCAAGATGGTATCGATTCAGGGAGCTTTGTGGCTAAGGTGAAACCTTGTGATGATAAGAGAGGTGAGTTTGAGGTTTTGCTGAGGTGCGAGCTTTCAAAGAGGCAAAGGGACATCCTCAGAGCCGGTGGACTTCTTAAATATGTGGGTGGCCGGTAACAGTGTAAAGATATGATGACATGGAGTTAGTGCAATTTAGTTTAAAATGGAGGCAATATGGGTTTAACAAAACAGCCGCAGCACAGGGTGTGCATTGCAGAAAACGTAGCGATTGACAAGGCTACTGAGGATTTCAGGAAGCTTCTCAACGAGCAGCTTCAGAGAGCCAAGGGGTTGAATGAGGAGAGTAATTCTCAGGATAATAAGGTTGACTTTGCAAAATTGGACAAGGTTATAATCGGTGTCATCCCCGGGGATGGGATAGGACCTGTGATAACAGATGAAACCGTGAAAATATTGAATAAGGTTTTGGGAGACGAGATAAGCACCGGCAAAGTGGAAATTCGTCAGATTCCCGGGCTTACAATAGAAAACAGGGTTGCCCTTGGGGAAAGCGTGCCGAAGGACGTTCTTGAAAAAATCAAAGAGTGCCATGTGCTCCTAAAGGGACCTACAGAGACCCCAAAGGGTGGCACTGAGGGCGGAAATATGCGAAGTGCCAACGTGACATTAAGAACAGAGCTGGATCTGTTTGCCAACGTGAGGCCTGTTCAGGTGCCTGAGAAGAATATAGACTGGATTTTCTTCCGAGAAAACACCGAAGGGGAATATGTTTTGGGCTCAAGTGGGGTTGAAATTCCGGGGCTTTTTTCTGTGGACTTTAAGGTTATATCAAAGGCAGGGACTGAGAGAATTGCAAGAGCTGCCATGGAGCATGCCAGGGCAAATGGAAAGAAGAAAGTTGCAGTGGTTACAAAGGCAAATATCATTAAGAAATGTGATGGAAACTTTTCTAAGACTTGCCATAAGGTGGCTGAGGATTTTCCGGAACTTGAGGTTGAAGACTATTATGTAGATATCATGGCTGCGAAAATGATAGATCCACGAGTTCAATCTGAATTCCAAGTGTTTATTCTGCCAAATCTTTATGGGGATATTCTGACTGATGAGGCAGCTCAGATTCAGGGAGGCGTAGGAACTGCAGGGTCTGCCAACATTGGCTCAAGATATGCTATGTTTGAGGCCATCCATGGGTCAGCGCCTAGGATGATGGAAAGTGGAAGAGGACAGTACGCAAATCCTTCAAGCCTGATTAAAGCAGCGTCAATGATGCTTTCTCATATAGGAAGGCAGGATGCGGCATCAAGGCTCGAGACGGTTTTGGAGAAGTCCGAAAGCAAGTGGAGTGAGGGAGTAACTGCGAAAGAGTTCGGAGACTGGTTCTGCGAAATGCTGGACAAGTAAGGGAAAAGGCAAAAATAAAAAGCAACGGATGTTAAAATAAAAAAGCTGTTGAGTAGAACTAGTTAATAATTCTATTGCAACAGCTTTAATCTATTTTGGATAAATTAAATCCTTTCAAGCCATCCTATATTTCAAAAGTCTGGAATTTCTGCTCTGTTCCCTCGTCCTCGCTGAACACATATTCATTACCAGGTAGGATTGCATTGGCGAGAATTCCAACTATTGCAGCGATTGCAAGACCGGAAAGACTGATGGTTGCACCGAATGCCTGGAAAGAAATTCCTCCAGTTGCCGAGAATCCTAATGCGCAAACCAGAATCAGGGCAGCGATTATTGTGTTACGAGACTTGGTGAAATCAACCTGATTTTCCACTACATTTCTGATGCCCACTGCTGAAATCATACCATAGAGGATTAACGAAACTCCGCCGATAGTTCCTGCCGGTATCGAGCTGATGAGGAAATTCACATGAGGCAGGAATGAAATTATTATTGCAAAGCAAGCAGCAAGCCTTATCACCTTAGGATCATAGACCTTAGTTAAAGCCAAAACTCCGGTATTCTCCCCATAAGTTGTATTTGCAGGACCACCGAAGGCTGCAGATAGGCAAGTAGCAAGACCATCCCCAAGAAGGGTTCTGTGGAGACCCGGTTTAGCAATGTAGTTTTCACCGGTTGTTGCACCTATTGCAGAAATATCACCGATGTGTTCCATCATGGTGGCAAGAGCCAACGGCATAACTGTAATTATGGAAGAAACATCGAATTTCATAACTGTAAAATTTGGAACCGCAACCACTGTTTTGGTTGCCATGGCAGAAAGATCAACGGCTCCGGTTACTATTGCCAGAACATAGGATGCAATAACTCCAAGTATAATTGGAATAATTTTCAGCATTCCCCGTCCCCATATGTTGAAAAATATTATGGTACCCATTGCAACAACAGCAAGAAGCCAGTTTGTCTGACAGTTGTGAATTGCAGTGGGAGCAAGAATAAGTCCGATTGAAATTATAATTGGCCCGGTCACTACAGGGGGAAAGAAAGTCATAACTATTTTTACACCATATAGTTTGATGAGACCGGACAAAAGGACGTAGACAAGGCCGGCACAAAACACTCCTCCCCCTGCATAGGGTAGCATCTCTGCATTAGGCTTCCCATCTATCATGGGTGCCACGGCTGCATATCCTCCTAAAAATGCAAAAGATGAACCTAAAAATGCGGGAACTTTACCCTTTGTCAACAGATGAAACAGCAGCGTTCCAAGTCCTGCCATGAGCAGAGTTGTGGAAACATCAAGTCCTGTTAGTATGGGTACAAGTACTGTGGCGCCGAACATTGCGAAAGTGTGCTGCACGCCGAGGATCATCATCTTAGGGTATCCTAAGACTTTGGCATCATAAATTGGATTGTCTTTTTGCATATTGGTCTCCTTAAAATTTCCCGAAATTAGCGACTAAGATTAGCTATAGTTCACTAGAAATAGTATAGCAATTAATGGATAGATATTCAATGATAAAGGATAATATAAATAGCGAACTTTTTAACAAAATATCTGCCAATTATCATGGACTTACATGGAAATTAAATATATAATCGATATATAAAGTCATGAGAAAATAATGGGAGATAACGTGATAGATTTAGCGATATACTTAGTATGCACAATTTCAGGGGCATATCTTGGCAGCAGACTCACAGGTCATAGAGAAAAACTTTTGTGGCTTGACAAACTGCTAACCGCCTCCATACTCTTTATGATTTCAGGTATGGGCATACGCATGGGTGCAAACGATGAGGTTATGTCCAGGCTTGGAGATATTGCATTTTACTCAGTTGCCATTACCCTCGTGACAATGATATTTTCTGTGGCAGGCAGCTATTTTGTGCGAAAGGCGCTGGGATTTGATGACAAGGGGTTGCTTCACGGCAAGGCTATCAAGGTTTCACAGCAGTATGAGGACACCACCTGCGAAGAAGTTGCCAAAGAGGAGAAGATGCTCCCGGTGATGACGATTTATGTGGTTATCGATGTTATGGTTAGCGGAGGAATTGGGTATTTTGCAACAAAATATCTCTCTGTTGATGCTGATCGGCTAGGTAATTATATGGGGACGGCGGTGTTTCTGGGAATTTGTCTGATGCTTTTTGTAGTGGGTGTGACCATGGGGCTTGACGGGTCCTTGGGCAGGCAAATCAGGATGATGGGGCTCAGGATTGTAATCTTTCCTATCGTGAGTATAGTCGCCTCACTTGTGGGATCTGCGCTCTGCTATCTGTTCATGCCTGTGAGCTTGCTGGAGGCTCTGGCAATCGGTGGCGGTATGGCGTGGCCAAGTCTGACCTCGGTTATGATTTTTCAGCATGGGCTGATTTTCGCAAGTGCGATTTCCTATCTGCACAATTTGCTGAGACAGATTTTTTCTTTTATATTTATTCCACTGGTGGCGAGGAAGGTGGGATATATAGAAACTTTTTCGATGCCTGCAGCGGCCAGCATGGATGTTTGCATTGCTGCGGTTGAGAAGAGCACGAGGACTGATATTGCGGTCATGTCCTTTGTGTCCGGTGCAATCATAAGCTTGGTTGTACCTATTTTGTTGGAATTTCTTTTGAGTGTTTAGAGAATGAGAGGAGAGAGTTTTGGCTGATTTAGCATTGTATCTTGGGCATGCCTTCGTTGGCTACATTGTTGGGGCACTTGTTCGAGATAAGAAGGACAAACTTGGATGGGCCGGAAAGGTATCCACGATTGCAATCATCGTTATGGTGTTTTCCATGGGTATGAGGATGGGCGCCAATGAGGAGGTAATTAGTAACTTGGGCTCAATTGGGCTGTATTCTCTTTTGATAACGGCTATAATTGTTGGCTGTTCCGTTGGTGCAACTTCAATACTTAGACGATTAATGGGCCTTGATAAGAAGGGTTTCCTAAGGGGAAGAAAAGTTGAGATTCCTAAAGATGTGGATGTTCCTGTTGAAACCATGGAGGAGCAGGGCAAGAGTGAAGAAAAGAAATTTGACAGCATGACCTTGATGGTTATTTTGGCTGTCCTCATAGGAGGATTTTTAGCATATTTCTTAACGAAGGGAGTAATTACAGATGTGAAGGCTTTTGATAATGTAATGGGATGGGCTATTACAGTTGGGCTTTGCATTTTACTTTTCTTTGTAGGTCTTGACATGGGTCTTGAGGGAACAGTAATCGGCCAGATAAAGGCTGTCGGTGTCAGGGTTCTTGTGATACCCGTTGCTGTTATCGGTGGATCTCTGATAGGAGCGGTAATATGTGGATTGATTCTGCCGCTATCCATGAAGGAAGCCCTAGCAATCGGTTCGGGCCTCGGATGGTATAGCTTGGCTCCCGGGCTTATTATAGATCACGGTTTCGTGGTGGCCAGTGCAATTTCGTTTCTGCATAATATTATGAGGGAAGTTCTTTCCTTCGTCTTTATTCCTGTAGTTGCAAAGAAACTTGGATATATTGAAACAGTTGCAATGCCAGGTGCTGCGGCAATGGATGTATGTCTTCCGATAGTTGAGAGGCAGACTAGGGGAGACATTGCGGTTTTCTCATTTGTTTCAGGGCTAGTTGCCAGCTTCACAGTTCCCGTATTGGTTCCACTGGTGCTTACGCTTTAGAGCGGTGAGATCTGCTAAGATTTTAGGTATATATTTCAGCTTATATTATGATGATCGGCAAGTTTTATTTATACAATCTTGAGAACCTTGCCGGTTTTTTTATGGAAAGTATTGTTGTCATATAATTAGATCTAAATTACCTTTACTTTATGACAGAAATTTGCTATAATATTCGTGACGAGAAATTAGGAGGATAAGACACGATGGATTTAATTGAAATTGGCAAAAGAATCAAAGCTCTTAGAGTGGAGTCGGGACTTACCCAGAGTAAAGTTGCAGAATATTTATCACTAGATCAAAGCATGATAGCCAAAGTTGAGAAGGGGGAACGTAATATAAGTTCAGATGTGATAGAAAAACTTGCCGCTTTATTTTGTTGTAAAGAAGATTATATTTTGTTTAGAGAGAACCCTGAACAAAATTGTATCATTTCATTTCGAACAAATAATCTAACCTCCGAAGATCTGAAATCATTAGCTAGAATAAATAAGATTGTGTTGAACCAATTCGAGATGGATAAGATGCTGGAGGATAAATAGATGATAGACAAGATGGATTTGAGCAATAAGGCATATAGCCTAAGGAAATCATTGGGAGAGGATAGTGAGTCGCCCATCGATATTTTTAAGCTTGTTCAAAGAATCGAAAAACTCACACTTGTATTTTATTCCCTTGGGGAAAATATAAGTGGTATATGCTTTAAGGGGAAATCATCATATGTAATAGCTATAAATTCAGATATGTCAGTTGGAAGACAAAGATTTTCATTAGCCCATGAACTGTATCATATGTATTTCGATGATTCGACTACAAATTCAGTCAGTCCAATTGCTATTGGGAGCGGGGATGAGATTGAAAAAAAGGCGGATCAATTTGCATCTTATTTTCTGATCCCATCTTCTTCACTATATTCTATGATTGAAGATATTAAGTTGCTAGGGAATAAAACTTGTCTAGGAATAGAAGATGTCATAAAAATTGGACAATATTACGGTGTAAGTCACAAGGCTACTCTATATAGACTGCTAAGCGACGGGTATCTTAAAAAGAACCAAGTAAAAGATATGGATGTGTCCGTTATCGAGACTGCAGCAAAGTTAGGTTATGACACAGCGCTATATCGTTCCACAATAGGAAATAAAAAGGAAATCGTTTTGGGCTATTATATAACTGCATCCGAGAAACTATTGGATGAGGATAGAATTTCACAAGGAAAGTATGAAGAATTGTTATTAGATGCATTTAGGGATGATATAGTCTATGGAATTGATGAAGGGGAGGAAGTGCTTCTTGACTAATTCTATATTTTTCGATACAGATTGTATCTGTGCCTTTTTGTGGGTTAAGAATGAGTGCTTATTGGAAAAAATGTATTCTGGAAGAATAGTGATACCCAAACAAGTTTATGATGAAATTGATAATCCGAGAATCCCACAATTGAAAACAAGAATAGATCAACTGATACATAAGGGTACTGCTATTGTTATGGCTATTGATATAGGATCTGAAGAATATGCTATATATAGGTCATTGACAACTTTATCAAACAATAATAAAGTGATTGGAAGAGGGGAGGCTGCTTCAATTTCTTTAGCTAAAAAGTACAATGGAATATTAGTTAGCAATAACTTAAGGGATGTTGCTAAATATGTAAAAGAGTATTCATTAAAACATGTTACGACAGGTGATATACTTGTCGAAGCGCTAGAGAGAGGATTTATTTCGGAAAAAGAGGGGAATTTGATTTGGAAAGAAATGTTAAGAAAGAAAAGAAAGATTGGTGCAAAGTCTTTTACTGAGTATCTCCACAATAAGAAATGAGGGTATTAGGTCAGCCCGAAATAACTTGAATTATAAAAGCCTACATTGCTCACGGATGTGAAGTAATGTAGGTTTTTTGATAAAAGAATGTATGAGAACTTTATAGATTGAAATATACTTCAAAGATGTGATCAATTATGATTAAGATGGAAATATACTTCCAATATGTCGAAAATTGCAGCTAAATTGGAAATATACTTCCAATATATGAGAAATCATGACCAAGTTGGAAATATAATTCCAATATTTATAAAAATAAGGTAAAGTTGGAAATATACTTCCAATATGTTGAAAATTCCAGCTAAGTTGGAAATATACTTCCAATGTTCTAAAATAAATAAAATACCCCTCATTTCCGGAGTGCCGGTGCTGAGGGGCTTTTGATTTATTGCATCAGATTGTATAAGATGACATAAGTTGAACTTCACACATTGTAGTGTTGAAGGGACTTTGCCAACCCAGCTAGTTCTAGGGACTCTGCCAACCCAGCTAGTTCTAGGGACTCTGCCAACCCAGCCAGTTATTTAGACTTTGCAGTGGTGCAGGGGTTATGCCATCTCACTTAGTTCTTTAGACTTTGCAGAGGCGCAGGGATTCTGCCGCCACGGCTTATCATTTTAGCAGGGGATTTGGTGTGAAGCTTCATAACAGGGCCGCTACCTAGAAGTCCTCCAAAATTAAGTTCATCCTTATCGGAAAGGCCGATGGCAGGTATAAGCCTTACTGCAGTAGTCTTTGAATTCACCATTCCAATGGCTGCCTCATCAGCGATAATTGCTGAGATGGTTTCAGGACTTGTATCTCCCGGAACAACAATCATATCAAGGCCTACAGAGCAAACAGCGGTCATAGCCTCGAGCTTTTCAATCGTCAGGGTTCCTGAGCGAGCTGCTGATATCATTCCCGCATCCTCAGTGACCGGGATGAAAGCTCCGGAAAGTCCACCGACACTTGACGAAGCCATGACACCTCCCTTTTTGACTGCGTCGTTTAGCAAGGCAAGGGCAGCTGTAGTTCCATGAGTTCCACATTCTTCAAGACCTATTTCTTCAAGTATGTGCGCCACAGAATCGCCTACGGCTGGTGTAGGTGCAAGGGAAAGATCCACGATACCAAATGGAACACCTAGAGATTTCGCAGCCTCACTGCCCACAAGCTGACCCATACGAGTAATTTTAAAAGCTGTTTTTTTGATTAATTCTGCAACCTCATTCATTGTTGCGACTTTGAGGCTATCCTTTTCAGAAAGGTTCATTTTTGCAAGGGCAGAGCGAACTACTCCGGGCCCTGATACTCCAACACTTAGAACACAGTCAGCCTCTCCAACACCGTGAAAAGCTCCTGCCATGAATGGATTATCTTCAACGGCATTGCAGAAAACCACAAGCTTCGCTGCACCGATGCACTGACGATCAGCCGTAAACCTAGCGGTTTCAACTATTTTGTTGCCCATGAGAGCAACGGCATCCATGTTTATTCCGGCACGGGTTGACCCGACATTCACTGATGAGCAGACAAACTCAGTTTCTGAAAGAGCTTCAGGAATGGACTCAATGAGTGACCTGTCTCCGGCTGCAAAACCTTTCTGAACCAGGGCAGAGTAGCCTCCGACAAAATTCACGCCTATTGCTTTGGCAGCCTTGTCCAAGACCTGAGCATATTTGACAGGGTTGCCGCCGGAAATTGCAAGGAGCATGGAGATTGGCGTAACCGAGATTCGCTTATTCACAATTGGAATACCGTACTTTTTCTCGATAGCCTCACCCACAGGAACCAGATCCTTAGCCTTTGCAAGTATTTTGTTGTAGATTTTTTCGCATGATTTGTCGATGTCTGCATCGGCACAGTCCAGAAGGGATATCCCCATAGTTATAGTTCTGATATCCAGCTTCTCCTCTTGAATCATGGTAATGGTTTCTATTACATCGGTCATGTTCAGCATGGGCGGCCTCCTAAATTCTGTGCATGGAATCAAAAATGTTCTGGTGCATAACGTGAACAACCATGGATGGAACTCGAGCCTCGATGTTTTGTTGAAGCTTGTCAAGTTGGACTGAGATTTTTCCGATGTCTATTATCATTACCATACAGAAATATCCGTCAAGTACGCTCTGGGTCACTTCGATGACATTGGCACCTGCCTCGGCGCATCCTGCAGAAACCTCTGCAAGTATTCCAACCCGGTCTTTACCGATAACTGTTACAACGGCGCGTTCTGTGTTTGTCATAATTAATCTCCTTGTTTTTAGTTTAAGCCTTGATTAAGCGTTATATCTCAATAGTGCATGATAATGTTGTGATTATCATTTTCATTAGAAATTCTCTATCTATTCTAACCTGTTGCGTGGGGGTTTACAACTATTTTGTTGGAATGCTTTACTCGAGTTTAATGTTTGATTGATTAAAAAATCTAGAAAAAGCTCATAACTATAGTTGACAAATAATTATATAATAAGTATAATTTAGTTATGGAAACAATAGTGTTCGAATGGGATGAAAGCAAATTCTATTTAACAGCGAGGTGATAAAAATGCGTGAAGAATATGATTTTTCTAAATCCAAAAAAAATCCTTATGCAAAAAAGCTTAAGAAGCAAATTACCATTAATATCAACAGTGATACTGTTGACTACTTTAAAGAACAATCAAGGAATTTAGGTATACCGTATCAGACTCTGATAAATTTATATCTATCTGATTGCGCGGAACATAAAAGGAAACTCGTAATGCAGTGGAAGTAATTCTGTTGCAACTGATAAAGCTATCACGCATTTTATTATGATTGAGTTCTTATGAGGACGTACTTTCCCTCTTCAAGGGTCTTATCTTCCTTGAAAACAAATCTTATGTTAGGATACTTTTCAACAAAATAGCTGCGATTCTCACCTTTGTGCCCAATAAGATTTGAGAAGCTCTTCGGTGCTGCGGTGCACTGGGCGATAGTGTCTTCAGTTGGAGCAAGCCGAAGCTGCTGAACCAACTGTTTTTCGATTTCATCCCGTGCAATGCTACCCTCCACAAGCTGACGAAAGGCAGGATGAAAAGTAGTTCCGGTGAGATACCCATCCCCGGTAATTAGATCAGAAGCCTTAAGACCGATTCTTATGACATTCACACCATAGCCTCTCAGAATCTTCAGCATTTCTTTACTTCTTAAGACTGCCTCGGGTATGGTGAGAGGCACATAATCTTCAGCAATAACCATATCTAAAAGCTCTGTATCTTCAATCACAATTGTAGGATATATTCTAGCTACTTCGGGCCTAAGCTCTCCTGCAAGCAAGGCAGATTTCACATCTATTTCAAAGCTGCTACCGGGCAGCCCAACCATTAACTGTATCCCAAGACGAAATCCCCCGGATTTGATAAGTTCACAAGCCTTATAAATGGCATCAACGCCATGTCCTCTCTTCACTGCAGCCAAAACCCCATCATCAAAGGATTGACAGCCAAGTTCTATGAGATCCACCTGATAATGTTCCAAAACACCCAAAATCTCATTGTCTATGCAATCGGGTCGTGTGGATAGATGGATTTCGGAAATCTTACCGGCATCCTTGTATTCAGATGCTATCCTCAAATATCTCTTTTGATCCTCTATGGGAATGGCAGTAAAGCTTCCACCGTAAAACGCCACAGAAACGTTAGGTACCTCTCCAAGGGTCGTTAGCCACTCATCTATTGTCTGTCTCACTTCTGATTCCGTTGGTGAAGCCATACGTGAAGTTATACGCCTCTGATTGCAGAAAACGCAGTCGTTAGGGCACCCGTTGTGGGGTATAAAAATTGGAATGATAGCGTGTGTCTTCATCCGATAGCCTTTCTAATCCTTCCTAAAACTAATTTATGCAGATTATGCTCCCAATATCCACAAGAGGCTTGTCGGGAATTCCAATAATATTTAAACCGTATTTTCCTATGAAATTCTCAATGGCAGGATAATCCGGGTGTCTTCTAATATCTCCGTTGAACAAAACAGCTGCTTCTCCAAAGCTATCTCGAATTATTCCAGCTGAGCCAGGCAAAAAACCGTAAGGGTGTCCGGGGAGTATTGTTGCTTTTCCTGAGACTTTAAGGACATCCATATCAGTATGCTTTTTCAAAGCCGTCCATATTCCCACATCCTCTGTTATAAAACTTATGGGGCTGATGGGGAGCAGGTTGCACCTAGTATACCCTTGAGGTACATGGACTTTTCTCAGGCCTTTCGAATCAGCCCAAGAAATAAGTGAGGGCTCGGTTATTTTCAGATTATGAACGAAAAACTCCCCCGAAACGCAGGCGTTATAGCAGGCCTCACCGGGGTATTTTGTTGAAAGATGCTTAAGGTCCCCTTGATAAATATCCTCAGCTGCAAACTCCTGCTTGCAAATGAAAATATCAGGGTGGGTTTCCACAGACTCTGACACCTGACCGGGGTTATACACCTCAATCAAAGAATAGCCTGAATCATTCAGAACACTTTTCGTTTCATCGTAAGCATTTGGAGATATGAAAGCGAGTTTTGAGGGAATTTCCTTTACTATTTTACTATTATTCACAGGTATTATTTTACTATTATTCACCGATTGTTTTATAACTTTACTGGGGTCAGCAAACGTACTTTTGTCATTCATGGGTCTATTATAGCACAGAATTTGAATCACTATTGTCATAGATTTCACGGAAATATCGGACAAATTTGTTTTAAGGTGTCTCCAAAGGGTAGATTTTAATATATAAGTCTAATATTGCATAATTATTTAAAGGAAAAAAGGTGGACTATTATGGCAACTTTCTACATCTTTGGAACGATTTTGGTGGCTTCGATTGTTGTATCTCTCATCTGTTGTTGTTACATCGTGTATGTGAACTGCGATAGGAACGGCATTTCTCCTGCCGTTTGGATTTTTATAGAGGTTATAACGGGGCCTCTAATCGGCTCAGTAGCGTTTATATTATTTTTTCTAATCAAGGGTTATCGATTTTACTTCAAGCCCGTCACCAAAACACTTGTAATTCTTGGCATATCGATTATTCTTATGATCATTTCCACTATTGCAATTTGGGTATGGGGAGTAGCTGAATATTACAGCTTCAAAGCAACAGTTCCATTTATCAAATACGTATTACCGTTTTTACCTTGATGCCCAGGTATCTAGCCCGGTATCGGGGGTAGGCCTAACTAAAGTAAAGAACATCAAAACAGTAGCTCAGGTATCATTTTAGAAAACTTGATCGGGATATCATTTTAGAAAACTTGATCGGGGTGTAATTTCAGAAAACTTGATCAGAATACTTGAAAGGAAATATGTATGGTGAATATTGGAAACAGCTGGGATGAGCTGCTTGCAGATGAGTTTAAAAAGGAATACTATCAGAATCTCAGGAAGTTTTTGGCGCAAGAATACAGGACTAAGGTGATTTATCCTGATATGAATGACATTTTCAACGCTCTAAAAACAACTTCCTTTGAAGATACAAAGTGTGTGATTTTGGGTCAGGATCCCTATCATGGACCTGGTCAGGCTCACGGATACGCCTTTTCAGTTAATAAGGGCGTACCCCTGCCCCCCTCTCTCCGCAACATCTTCATTGAGCTTTACAGGGAGGACCCCGACTTCAGAACCTGGGTCGATGGAAAGAAGAAGGGACAGGTCGGGGTCCTCTCCGGAGACCTGAGACCCTGGGCGGAGAGAGGCGCCCTGCTCCTGAACACCTGCCTCACCGTGAGAGCAGGGCAGGCGGGCTCCCACCGGGGCAGGGGCTGGGAAGTCCTCACGGATCACATAATCAGCCTTCTAGGACAAAGGGAAAAACCCTGTGTTTTCATACTCTGGGGAAATCCTGCAAAGGCAAAGAAAAGCCTCATAGATGGAAGGAGACACCTCATACTCGAAGGGGTGCATCCAAGCCCACTGTCAGCCCATAGGGGATTTTTCGGAGGAGGATATTTTGTTAAGGCAAACGATTTCTTAAAAGCGAATGGGGAAGAACCCATAGACTGGCGACTGGAATAAGATTTTTTCATAGACTTGCGATTCTTAGGACCATGCGAATTTGGCATAGGCCTTGCTTTTTCCTGAGGGTTTGCGACTTTCACAAAGGATTGCGATTCTGTCGAAAGCTTGCAATTTTCTCATAGACTTGCGATTCCCAATCGGCAAGCAGTGTGATATAATATTGGTAACTAGATAACTTTTTAGGAGGACATTATAATGAGTGGAACAGTGATAGGAATAATAATAGTAGTTGTAGTCGTTTTGCTTATTGCACTTTGGATCGCCGGAACATACAACGGCCTTGTTAGAAAGAGAAACAACGCAAGGGAAGGATTCTCTACAATGGACGTTTACCTTAAAAAGAGGTTCGATCTGATTCCAAACCTTGTAGAGACAGTGAAGGGCTACGCTGCCCACGAAAAGGAAACCCTTGAGAGGGTTATGCAGGCTAGAAGCAATATTGCAAATTCAAGCTCAATTCCTGAGAAAATACAAGGAGAGAATCAGCTGTCAGGAGCTTTGGGAAGACTTTTTGCTGTTGCCGAAAACTATCCTAACCTAAAGGCTAACGAGAATTTTCTTGATCTTCAGGCTCAGCTGAAATCGGTGGAGCAGGATATCGCCAACGCCAGAAAGTTTTACAACGGAACAGCTAAGGATCTCAACAATTCAGTTGAACAGTTCCCAAGCAACATTGTTGCAGGGATTTTTCACTTCGAGAAGATGCCTATGTTTGAGGCGAATGCTGAGAGCAGAGAGAACGTAAAAGTTCAGTTCTAAATCATTACTTCACAAGTGAGAAGAAACCAAATCCGTGAAAGCTCAAGCAGCAGAGGCGGTAGCTCCGAGGAAGGTTCCGGAGGAGGTTTTACAGATGGCAGCCACTGAGGTGGCGGCGGAGGTGCATGGTAGAATGAGAGACTTTATGAATACAACAAACAAGCAGCATCTGAGGGGGGTCGTTCTCTCCGGGAAGGGAGTGCTTTCTAGAGGGGCGGCTATTTTGTGCCTTCTTCTTGCAATGCTCACAATGGTGTGGGGAAATAGTATTGATTCTAAAGAGAGGGCTTCCTATGCTGAGGATTATCCCCTTATGAATTCTGGTCAAGGCTATGTGACAGAATCTTTCGTGGTGGACATGGACGTGGATAAGGACTGTGTCTACAATGTTACGGAAAAGATTAAAGTTAATTTTCAGGAAGCCAGGAGGGGCATTTTTAGATATATTCCTTATCAGAAGGGGAACTCTAGAATCGATGATATTGTAGTCGAGGGAGAGGACGTGGATATTTCCGATGAAAACAGTTCCAATGGGAATATGGTCAAGGTGGTAAGGATCGGAAATCCCGACAGGTATCTGACAGGTAGGCACGAATATACAATCAAATACAAAATTGTCGGAACTTACAATGATCTTAAATCAGTCAGCAAGGATAACTTTGACGAGGGATTCTCAGAGGGCGTTTCGGGGATGTTTAAGAATAGGTCTTATAGTAATGGAAAGGATGATTATCTTTATGTGGATCTGATCCCAAGTGAATGGCAGACAGGAATCAACTATGTTAAGGCGACTATAAATATGCCTAAGGATGTTGACTGGAGCAAGATGAAGGTTTATACAGGCTTGTACGGTAGCAAGGAGAGCTCTGACATAATTAGTGTAACCACAAAGGAGAGATCTGCTACCTTTGAGGCTGTAAACTGGCCTGTGACAAGTGGTATGACCCTCTATGGTCCCGTTGGGTCCGGTTACTGGGAGAATGTTGAGAAGGCATCGAGAGTGTACGACTCCCTTTATGTGCTCGCTATTTTGTTCGCAGTTCTCATGGCAGTGCTGTGGTTCTTTGTGGGCAGGGATAAGAAATATGTAAAGACCGTAGAATTTTATCCGCCGGAGGATATGACTCCTATGGAGGTTGGATATGTAATCGATGGAAAGGTAAATGATGAGGACAGGGTTTCAAATTTCGTTTATGTTGCCGGAAGGGGCTATATGGACATCGAGCAAGATCCTAAGGACGAGAAGAAGTTTACTTTCAGGAAGAGAGAGGATTTTGACAAGAACCAATTTGAAAACGAGAAGAGCTTCATCAGGTTGTTTGTAAACAATCTATTTGCTTCTGATAATGAGGTTCGTTCCGACAAGTTCCCTAAGTCATTTTTAAGGGATTTCAGGAGTGGGGACAAGATGATGATGGATTACTACAAGAGAGGTAAGGGAGTTTTTACAGGTGGATCTGTGGCTCTCCAGGGTATATTAACTGTTTTCCTCATTTTGTCATCAATCTTCACAGTGATATACACGATAGTTGAAGGAGTATTTGCAAAGAGCTTTTTAAGTATAGTTGGAGTGGGGATTTTGGAATGTGCCCTCCTTGTGGCGTTTTTCATAACAATGATTTCCTTCGCATACAAATCTGAAAGCATAACAGGAAGGAGCAAGACAAAGCTCATTATGGGTGTAGTTCCCCTCGCTGTAGTGGTTTTGATTTTAAATGCAGTGCTTTACTTTTACCTGATAGGGCTCCCTTCCCTAGGGGTAGTTATGATAATTTCTAAGGCGGTATGCATATTCTCCATCGCCTTCATGCACAGGAGGTCGAAGTATGGAACCCAGCTTATGGGTAAGGTCATGGGATTCAGAGACTTTATCGAGAAGGCGGAGCTCCCAATGATTAAGAGCCTTGTAGAAAAGGACCCTGCCTACTTCTACAAAATACTTCCATATGCTTACGTTTTCGGCCTCACAAACAAGTGGATCAAGAACTTTGAAGGGCTAAATATCGATCCACCTGATTGGTACTACTCAAATGGATACGATATGAACAATATGATTTTCCCACTTTACATGGCATCTTCACTGAACAGCTTAAATTCCAGCATTAAAACAAATATTGCAAGCGCTGTAAGTTCAAGTTCTGACTTCGGTGGCGGAGGCGGCTCCTTCGGTGGGGGAGGATTCTCAGGCGGCGGATTTTCAGGCGGCGGCTTCGGTGGAGGCGGCGGCGGTGCCTGGTAAACTTGGGAACTAGTAAACCTGGTAAAGGTAACAATAGGGTTTTATTCACAGTGTCGGTAATACTCTGCATAAACATAAGTGTTACTATATAAAATTGCGAAAACAATATAATGATTAGATACAGTAGTCAAAAAACACAATAATTTGTTAAATTATCTAAAATATTTTTGAAAAACCCTTGTTAAATAAATAAAAGGTGGTACTATATAGACAAGAAGAACAAAGAAAGCTCTTCACAAATAGGAGATTAATTTTAAGGGCGATTTTCCTGAAAGATTAATTCCAAAGAAAAAAAAGATAAAAATAGAAAGAGAACTTCCATGAGAGAAGTTACAGATAGAAAGGAAGTGATGATGATGCTAAAAGTTAAATGCTTTATCGGCCCAGGCGACAGAGAGAGCCAGCGTCTATCACTCCTTGAGGAAGATCTAGTATAGTCGGAAATTTTACCGGTAAATACCGCAGGGCTATATGAGTGGCCAACATTCACCGACACAGGATAAGAATCAAGGAGTGGGCGTTGGCAAGGGAATGGATTTATTGAAGGTTACAGTTTTGAAACCCACTGTTTGGCTCCATGGGTTCATGGAAGGCATATGGTGGCACTGTATAGCAGTCTTTCTGCTTTGACCTCATCTAGCGATAAGAATAATGTAGATTTTCGTAAGAGCAATGGAATTGAGATTACAGGGCATTGGTATTTTGGGGTTATGTATTTAGCTAATTCTAGAGGATTGATGACTAGACATATCTCAAACAAACAGGCTTGAATCTACGAGGAAGTTGCCTGAACCATCGAAGTATTCGGTAAAGTTAGGTGGTTTATATAAATCGATACCGCAGAAATATCATTAGAAAATATATGCAATGTGTATACTAAGCCAGGGGACGAAAGTCCTCTGGCTTTTGTAGTGGTGAAAGTTGACATTCGACAATATCGGTAATACAATTGTAATATAAAATCCTAAGTACTTAAACTCATAAGTGCATAAGGACTTAAGGGTAAAAAGCGTAAGGGAATATAATATAATTAGTATGTGTTATTTAAAAGGAGGCAAACTATGGCAATTGTAAGTTTGAGGGTGCCGGAAAGAGAACTTGATATTTTCAAAGCATATGCAAAGCATAATAATATGACTTTGTCTGAGGCCATAAGAAATATGATGATCGAAAGAATAGAAGATGAGTACGATCTTAAAGTGTTTGAAGAATATGAAAAAGAAAGAAAAGAAGGCACTTTAGAAACAAGACCGATAGATGAATTGTGGGAAGAGTTAGGGCTATGACATACTCAGTTTCTACAACTAAAAGATTTGATAAATCCATCAAGAAGCTTGATAGGAATACCCAAAAAATAATCAAAAACTGGATTGAAAAAAATCTTGTAAACTGTGAGAACCCTCGAATTCATGGGAAAGGCCTTGTTGCAAACAAAAGTGGATTGTGGAGATACAGGATAGGTAGCTATAGGCTTTTAGCTGAGATCAAAGACGAGCAGCCAGTATTGATTTTAATTAACATCGGACATCGAAGAGAAATATACCGATAAATATGATAAAATAAGTGTAGAAATTAACCCGATTAGGAGGGAACGGAATGAAAAAAATAATGACAGCAGGTCCTACAATGGTAAGGGAAAATGTGCTTAATGCAAGAGCTTTACCATTTACAAACCCTGATCTTGATATGGACTTTTTCGATATGTATAAGGAAACCTGCGGAATGCTGGAAACTCTCGCAGGAGCCACCGGTGGACAGGCTCTGATCCTTGGCGGAGAAGGGATGCTCGGTCTGGAAGCTGCTGCAGCCTCACTAACCGAACCCGGGGACAGGGTGCTCATTATCGAAAACGGGATATTCGGCAGGGGCTTTAAAGATCTAGTGGAGCTGTACGGTGGTAAAACGAAAGTTTTTAAAGGGGATTACAGACGCCCAATAGATGTGGAAGCACTTAAGGAATTCCTCGAAAAGGATAACGATTTCAAATACGCCACCTTCGTCCACGTTGACACTCCAACGGGTATTCTAAATGACGTAAAGGAAATTGGCACTTTGCTCAGCGAATACGATATAATGTCAGTTGTAGACTCAGTTGCAGGATTGTTTGGGGAATCATTAAGCTTTGATAGCAGCAAAATAGATGTTCTTCTTGGAGGTTCCCAGAAAGCTTTGTCTGCACCACCGGGGTTATCCATGGTTTGGGTCAGCGAAAGAGCATGGAGGAGCATTGAAAAGCGGAAACAACCTATAGCCTCATACTATGCCAACTTAGCCCTGATGAAAAACTATTTTGTTGACAAAGTATTCCCATACACCATGCCTGTAAGCGACATTAACGGGTTGAGAGTTGCAATAGAAAACGTTATGGCGGACGGGGGAATCCTAGCTAGGCACAGAGAGGTTGCCATGGCATGCAGAGGAGCACTAACAAGAGCAGGGATCGAGCTATACCCGGAATCAGGATGGGCAAACACCGTAACAGCCTTCGTTGTGCCTGAGAAGGTTAACTGTGATGTTTTGCTTGAGGATATGGTAAAGGATTATGGGATCATGCTCAGCGGCTCCTACGAGGAGTTTAAGGGAAAGCTTGTGAGGATCGGCCACATGGGAGAAAACGCTTATGATGAGGTGATGATTGAGACCCTAAAGGCTCTTGACGGGGCTTTGAGGAAGCAAGGTTTTGAGCCACTTGCAAGCATGGCAGATTATTTTGCAGCATTCATGAAGTAACTAGGAGAGGACGGAAAGAAATGAAAGAAGGATTTTGCTATATGTGTCCTGTGTGTAACGGCAAGGCATGTGGGAATACGATTCCGGGGCCGGGTGCCAAGGGAGTTGGAGATGTTGCCATTAGAAATTACGACAAATGGAAGGAAGTCCGGGTGAACATGGATGTCATCGGTGAGATCGGGGAGCCTTCTACAGAGACTGAGCTTTTCGGTTACAAGCTGGCACTTCCTCTGCTGGCTGGGCCTGTAGGGGCTGTGAAGATGCACTATGGGGACAGATACACAGACGAGGAGTACAATCAAAGATTGATCAAGGGGTGCATTGACAGCAAAATAGTTGCCCTGACCGGGGACGGCACTGATCCTCTCGTTATGGAATCTGCTTGTCAGGTGATTAAGAGTGTTTCCGGTCACGGAATTCCTACTGTGAAGCCATGGGATATCAACACTCTCAAAGAAAAGATTGCACTTGTTAAGGCATCCGGGGCGAAGGCTTTTGCCATGGATATCGATGCTGCAGGGCTGCCGTTTTTAAAGGGGCGAATCCCTCCTGCAGGGCGCAAAACAGTTGACCAGCTTAAGGAAATCGTCGATTTGGCAGGGCTTCCTTTCATCGTGAAGGGTATAATGACTCCTGATTCTGCTTTGCGAGCGGTTTCTGCCGGTGCTTCTGCAATTGTCGTGAGCAACCATGGAGGGAGAGTTTTGGATCAATGTCCTTCTACCTGTGAGGTTTTGGAGGAAATCGTCCAGGCCGTTGAAGGCAAATGTAAGGTATTGGTGGATGGTGGCCTCAGGGATGGACTTGACATCTTCAAGGCAATTGCTATGGGAGCAGATGCAGTTTTGATGGCAAGACCATTTGTGAATGCCATATACCAAAATGAGTCTGAAGGGGTTTTGATGCTTGTGGAGAGACTCACAGGTGAGCTTAAGGATGCCATGACCATGTGTGGAGCTTCTGACATAAAGGAAATCAAGAGGTCGATGGTCAGATTTTAAATATATAGAGTATGCATAAAAAATTATTTTAGCAACCGGAATCTGTGTTTAGAAAATTTTAATGCGTTAATTTGATGAATTAAAATATAATGTACTTTATAAAAAACTTTGTTTTATGCAAAGTTTTTTTAATTTATGCACTTGATTTTGTATGCAAAAAACGTTATAATGATAGACAAGTATTTCACATGTGCAAATACGGAAGGAATAATTTATTTTAAGACTTTACTTTTAGGAGGAAGGTTATGGAAACTAAGAAAAAAAGAACACCTAGACTCCCTAGGGTCTGGGAAGCACTGCTAACGTTTGGTGTTCTAATCGCCATCATGGCAGTAGGCATTATTGTTTTCAAGGTTGATCCGCATATTCCTATGTTTATAGGAGTAATTGGAGCAGCGATTATGGCTTTGCTTTTGGGATACGATTGGGAGACCATTGAGACTTCCATGAAGGATGGTATCTACAGAGCGTTGCAGTCAATTATGATTCTGGCTATTATTGGTATTTTGATCGGTGTATGGCTGGTAGGCGGTGTAGTTCCTACTATGATATTCTACGGACTTAAGATTTTATCACCAAGTATCTTCCTGATTGCTGCAGTTCTAATCTGTTCCATCACATCTTTGGCAACAGGTACATCATGGGGAACAATGGGAACCATGGGACTTGCTCTAATCGGTATCGCACAGGGTATCGGAATTCCTGCTCCTGTAGCAGCAGGTGCTGCAATTTCCGGAGCATACTTTGGAGATAAGATGTCACCTCTTTCCGACACTACCAACTTGGCACCGGCTATGGCAGGAACAGACGTGTTCACACATGTTAAGTTCATGGCATTGCCAACAGCTATAGCATACGGTATTACACTTGTTTTCTTCGGTGTGCTGGGAGCAACATATTCATCCGGCGGCACAGGAGATGTTTCTCAGATTGAAGTAATGAGCAATGGTCTGCAGAAGATGTTTGCAATCAATCCAATACTTCTTCTGCCTCCTGTAATCGTAATCGTTGCAGTAGCACTTAAGATTCCTGCAATTCCAGGTATCACACTAGGTATAATCTCCGGTCTTTTCCTCGGAATGATTTTCCAGGGAAATGCATCCCTTGGGGACTTCCTGAATGCCGGAATGAGCGGATTTGAGAGTAACACAGGTGTTAAATCCCTAGATAGCTTGCTGAGCACAGGTGGTCTTATGAACATGATGCAGTCAATCGCACTTACGATTCTCGCTATGATGTTTGGTGGTATCATGGAGACCACACACCAGCTTGAGGTTATCGTTGATAAGCTTCTCAAACTGGTTAAGAACGGTCCGGCACTTGTATTCCTAACGCTGTTCACATGTCTATTGAGCAACATCACAATGCCTGAGCAGTACATCTCAATCGTAGTTCCGGGAAGAATGTATGCTGAAACATATAAGAAGGCAGAACTTCATCCTAAGACCCTATCCAATGCTCTTGAGGGTGCAGGTACTGTTACATCAGCCCTTATCCCTTGGAATACTTGCGGTGTATTCATTACAACAACTTTAGGTGTACATGTTCAAGATTACGGCCCATACGCTATCTTTAACATCGTAATGCCAATAACTGTACTCGTAATGGCATTCTTCGGGTTGACCCTTGCTGACAAGGATGGCCACAGAATGACTAAGAGAGCTGACAGGGTTGCACTTGCCCACAGACTGAGAGAGATAAGCCTTGCTGATACAATGGAATTCATCAAGGAAGATGTAGCATACGAGACTGTAGAAATCGATAGAACTACAGGTACAGCTAAAGAAGAAACTAGAAAGAAAGACAATCCAAGAGTTAACTGGTAAATTAATTAATTCCGATTATATTTCTAACATTCAAAATTTTCAATTGCACATGTCAAGAAGAAACCCCCTTCGATTTGGAAGGGGGTTTCTTCAGTGGTTATACAGAAAGTGTGTTCCTGGAAACACTAGAGGAACACTATTAAGCCACTACAGTTCTGCTATGACTTCAACTTCAACAAGGAATCCTCCGGGAAGATCTGCAGCAGCTATGCAGCTCCTTGCCGGCTTTTCTGTGAAGTACTTGCCATAGATTTCATTAAAAACCTTGAAATCATTTATGTCCTTTAGAAAGCATGTAGTTTTCACAACCTTAGAAAAGTCTGTACCTGCTTCTTCAAGAATAGCTCCGATGTTCTTCATAATTTGCTCCGTTTGAGCTTCAAGTCCTTCCTTGAGCTTACCTTCCTTAGGGTCAATACCTCCCTGTCCGGAAGTGAACAAAAGATTTCCGGAAACAACTCCTTGGGAGTAAGGACCAAGGACCTTTGGTGCATTCTCTGTGTTAATCTTCTTCATAGTCAAACCTCACAATCTAATCAATCCAGATTCAGTTACATGAATACCATGTTAACCATGTCATTTGATATCTCAATCTTTTCTATAGCATACCACTTCTTGAAATTCCATTCAATAGACAAAGAACTACTAAAATGATATAATTAATATAGTTAATCGATGCATAAATATAAGAAATATAAGGTGAGAGAAATGGACGGGAAAAAAGTATTTATTGTTATAGATATGCAGAATGACTTCATCACAGGGTCACTGGGCAACAAGGAATGTCAGGCTATCGTTGAAGATCTTAAGGCTGAAATCAAGAAGAAAAGAGAAGAAGGTTATGAGATTTTATTCACTCAAGATACACACGGCAGTGAATACCTTGAAACACAGGAAGGAAGGAATCTTCCTGTAACCCACTGTATACGGGGAAGTGAAGGATGGGAGATAATCCCGGAGCTTGCCGAATTCGTAAACGAAGATAATGTTTTGTGCAAGGGGTCATTTGGCGATGTGAACATCGGACCTTTTGTTGAGAGGGCTGCAGGGGGAGTGCCTGAGGAGATAGTTATGACCGGTGTTTGCACTGATATATGCGTGATTTCAAACTCCATGATTTTGAAAGCATATTTCCCGGAAACGCCTATTAAGGTTATGGGAAATCTATGTGCCGGGGTTTCTCCTGAGAGTCATCAGCGTGCCCTTGGTGCGATGGGGCCATGTCAGATCAAAGTTGTTTAGTTTGGGGACGTTGCTATGGGAGGGACAATGATAGAGGAAAAAGACAAGGAAATGATGCCTGATGGCGCACTCGCTCACACCTTGGAGGAGGAAAACTCCCTTTATACCAAGGGGTTTAATCCGGAGAAAACCACCGGGGACATAGTTAAGTGGATCAAAGATTGGTTTTCTGTGAACGGAAATGAGAGCCCGGCTGTGGTAGCCATAAGCGGAGGGAAAGACAGTTCGGTGGTAGCTGCTCTCTGCGTGGAGGCTCTTGGAAGAGATAGGGTCTATGGGGTGCTCATGCCTCAAGGGGTGCAGCATGATTTAGACGCTTCTAAGGATCTTGTGAATCACCTTGGCATCGCTCATTCCATTATAAATATAGGCAAAACCGTGGATGTGGTGACAGATGAAATCGAAGGTGCTATGGGTACAGAGCTCAGCCAACAGGCAAGAGTCAACCTACCCGCCAGAATTAGGATGTCCACAGCCTATGCGGTTTCCCAGACTATTAACGGTCGAGTGGCAAACACATGTAATCTCTCCGAAGACTGGGTTGGATACTCTACAAGATATGGAGATGCAGCAGGAGATTTCAGTCCAATTTCAAGGCTTACAGTTCATGAAGTCAGAGCTGTTGGGGAAGTGCTTGGCTTGCCAAGACACCTGATTTATAAAGTTCCTGAGGACGGACTATCCGGAAAAAGCGATGAGGATAATCTAGGGTTTACCTATGATGTCCTTGACAGGTACATAAGAACCGGAGAGATCGATGATGAAAATATCAAGAAATTAATTGACAGAAAGCGAAAACTAAGCAGATTTAAACTGGAACTGATGCCGGCATTTGAACTTGAGGCACCTATAAAGGCGGAGGACCCGGGAAGCGGGAAATAAAAATGAAGTTATCAAGTTTATTAGATGGAGTAAAGCACAAGATTATTGATTCGTCCGGGAAGGATCAAAAGAAGGAAAAGAAGCAAAAGACGCAAAATGGGCAAAACCATGACCTTTCCGTTGAAATCACCGGTATAACCCTCGATTCCAGAAAGGTTAAAAGGGGCTATCTCTTCTTCGCAGTAAAGGGCGTTGAGACGGACGGACATAAATTCATAGGAAAAGCTGTGGAAAACGGCGCATCGGCAGTAGTCATCACTGACCCTGAGGCTGTGAAAGCTGTATTTACTGTATGCGATGAGCAAAATTCTTTTGATAAAGACATACCCATAGTACTTGTAGAAGATGTGCACAAAGCCATGGCTGACATTTCCAATAATTTCTACCATCAGCCCAGCGACAAGATGACCATTTTCGGTGTCACAGGTACAAATGGAAAGACCACAACCACAAATATAATTAGGTACATTTTGGAAAAAGGCCTTGCCACGCCTATTCCCTGTGGGTATATCGGAACCATAGGCATAAGGTATGGGGACAAGAGCATTGCTCCAACCATGACTACACCTGATCTTCCAACCCTCCAGAATTATCTTTCTGACATGGCCGATGCAGGGATGAGAGCCGTCGCAATGGAGGTCAGCTCCCACGGTCTTGCTATGGGGAGAGTCGAAGGAATTCATTTCAATGTGGCTGCCTTCACAAATCTAACCCACGATCATCTCGATTATCACGGAACTATGGAAGAATATTTTCGCGCAAAACAGCTGCTCTTCAAGGGGCTTTCTTCTTCGGCGGTGGCTATTTTGAATGCTGATGATGAAGTGAGCATAGGAAAGCTCAGAGAGGTTTCAAAGGGCGAGATATTTACCTACGGAATGAATAAAGACTTTGAAGGGAACCTGTCCGGCAGTAGAGAAGTGAGCTTAGAATCGAAAGACCCGGCTGATACTGATTTCGAAGCACCTGACTATATGATCAGCGACCTAGAGCTGAGAGGGGATGGGAGTCTGTTCACCTTGGAAGTTTCAGGAAGGGCTATGGATGCTCATCGAAAGAGAATCGATCCTATTATCAGGGATAATGACGGGGCATTTGGCAAAGCAATCTACCAGATTGAGACGAATCTGCTGGCAAAATACAATATTTATAACTTAGTCGCTGCCATAGCCTGTGTCCATCAGAGGGGAATTCAGATTGAGGACTTTAAGAAAAGTCTAACAGAGATATCTCAAGTGGATGGAAGGATGGAATCAATAGCAAACGATAAGGGAATAAATGTAATCATAGACTATGCCCATACGGTGGACGCAATGGAAAAGGTCTATGAATTCGTGGATGCAGTTTGTGATGATCACGAAAAAAGAGGAGAGATACGGCCAAAGGTGTATTCTGTATTCGGATCGGCCGGAAAGAGAGATAAGTCCAAAAGACCCGGGATGGGCAAAACTGCATTTGAGCACTCAACCCATGTATTCTTGACGGAAGATGATCCAAGGGATGAAGATCCGGAAGACATTGCAAAGGAAATAAAAGGGGATTTACCTGAGGATAGGGTGACTATAATACCTGATAGAATTAAAGCGATGGAAGAGGCAATTTCCAGAGCACGCAAGGGAGATTTTGTAATGATCCTTGGAAAGGGTGAAGATATGTTCATGGCTAGAGATGACAGAAGAGATCCCTGGGATGGAGATAATGTTATCGCAAAGAGAATTTTAGAAAAATGATAACAGGGGGCAGTTCATGCCCCCTTTACACTTTACAATTTATTATTTATCCTTTATTCTTATATTATCAATTCTGATTTTTGTATCTTTTGATTTTCCCGGTTGTGGTCTTTTCCATAGGCTGGTCTGTGAGTATGAGCCTTCGTACGCACTTGTACCCCGGAAGATCATCGTTAATCTTATCCACAGCCGCCTTGATGACCTTCTCCACATCCTCAAAGGATTCAGCGGTGTAGTGCTCCTTCATAAAATCTTTGTCATATACAATTTTGGCAGTTACTACAAGGTCGTTAGAAGAATCCTTGCTCAAGTTCCTTGAGCCTGTACTTCCTAAGCCTTCCTCTCTGATTTGTCCGAATACCATAACTTCCTTAACGTAAGGCAGGTTAGTGATGAGAGTCTCAAGCTCCTCAGGATAAACATTCTTGCCGTTCTTCAATACTATTACATTCTTCTTTCTTCCAAGGATGAAAATAAAACCGTCCTTGTCAATCTTGGCAAGGTCACCTGTATGCAGCCATCCGTCTCTGATGGTTTCGTTTGTAGCCTCCTCGTTATCCATGTAGCCAAGCATCACATTAGGTCCCCTAGCTATGAGTTCTCCAACATCCTCAGAATTCACATCGTAAAGGGCAGTGTCAACTGAAGGCATGGCAAAACCTGACGAACCGGAGCGCTTGTGTTTTGATGATTCGGCACAGATAACAGGGGCGGCTTCAGTAAGTCCGTACCCTTGCACCAGATCGATTCCAAAATCATTGAGCCCTTTCCATACCTCGGGGTCCAGGGCGGAAGCACCGGAAATGGCAAATCTGATCTTTCCTCCCAGCTGATCCAAAATATCTTTAAACATTTTCCTTCGAATGTCGATTCCGATCTTGTAAAGCCCTCTCGAAACAGCAAGAGCAGCTGCAAACTGTCGCTCCTTGCCTTGCTTGCGCACACCGGCAATTATTTTTTTGTAAATAGCCTCCATGAGAATCGGCACGCAGACAAAGACCGATACGCCGTACTCCACGAGATTTTTCTGAACATACTTAAGGCCATCACAGAATGTGGTCGTAACACCGGCTTGAACCATAACTATCTGTCCACCGGAGCCGAAAGTGTGGTGGTATGGCAGAAAAGCCATGTTTACATCACCCCGCCTGACATCCTCAGCCGTTACGCAATCGTAGCAAACTGTGAGAATATTATCCTGACAGAGCATTACTGCCTTAGATGCAGAGGTGGTTCCCGAAGTGAACAAAATAACGGCAAGTGCTCGGGGGTCTATCTCTTTCTCCAGGTGTCTATGGTAGCCGGAATCAATAAGGCTGCGACCCTTTTCAATCAGATTATGCATATCTGTCATGGGGATAAAGTTCATTTCGTCCCCAAAGTGATTCCGTAATTCCTCGATCAAAGACTCCTTGCCCGGGTCATAAACTAAGGTTTTGGCACCGCTTCTTTCAAGGGAGCTTATGGTCTCAACTGCAGGGGAATCCTTATCCAAGGGGACAGCTATGTTTCCGTTTATCAGTACAGCCATGTAGGTTGCAAACCATTCGTAAGTATTCTTTCCGATTATGGCTATTGGTTTATCTTGATATCCCTTGTCTGTGAGATATGCACAGAAGGCGTGAACCTCATCCCTCAACAGGCTGAAGCTAATGTATCTATGCTGGGCAGAACTTGTCTTGGTCTCCCGCTTTTCCTTTATTATAAAAGCAATGTCCTCGTTGTAGAGGTTACAATAATAGTCCAAAAAATCCCTGAAATTATCCAGATATGGATATGGGTGAAGCCTTTCCAGCTTCTTGCTGATTTTGATAGTCTGTGTCATCTTCTTCCTCCGAAATTCGTACCTCCGGTTTTGCACATATCCGGACTTTCTATGTACGTGTGGATTTCTATCTAGTTATCATAACCATGTTACATGATTAATAAAACTCTGTCAAGTGTTGACGACAAATACTTTTGCGGTTATAATGAAATAGATTAAAAAAGGGTGGTGAAAACTGTGGTGAATAATGTAGCAAAAGCTGATACTAAAGCTGTGCTGAAAACTTTGTCTAAAGAAGATGAAGCATACACTAAGGTCAACGTAAATAATATAGATAATAATGAGGCTGGCATGGGAATAAGTGCAAACGAGGACAAAGAGAGCTGTAACATTGATGATAGCGTGGTGAATTTGCCTAGGTGGGATAGGCTTCCGGATATAAGTTTATACCTAGAGCAGGTTCTTGAGCTTGTTAATTCCAGCCTTGATAATTATCTTACTGCTGACAAATCAGGGAAGATACTGACTCAAACAATGGTCAACAACTACGTTAAGCAGGGCTATTTGAATCCCCCTGTGAAGAAACGTTATGACAAAATAGCTCTAGCTTCGCTAATAGTTATCGCCACGCTCAAGGATATATTTACAATTAGGGAAATTTCCCTTCTCATAGAGCTTGCTGTTAATGTTAATGAACCTCAAAAATCCTACGATCATTTCTGCAAACTAATAGAGGAAAGCACAAGAAGTGCTTTGCGACAGACTGATTGGAAGCCTGTCAAGACTCTTGATGACCCTAAGGGAATATGTAGCGCCGCCGCATCGGCCTTCGCAAACAAGTACTACGTCAATAGGGTCTTCCTTGCAGAGGAGAAGGAATAGGAAGTATATGTAGGTATGGAATTATCACCCTATTCAATCAAAAACTGTATTAGTACGCAGTTATTCAATAAATAAATTATCGTTAATCGTCTACGGAGAGACCTGCTTCAAAGGCGGTTATTTTGTTGTGTGGAGGAAACATATAACACTGTATCAGTTCAATTTGATATAATAAAATGCGAATTTTTTACAAATAACATAAAATATACTTTAAAATTTCAAATAATTACTGCAGAAATATTGATATGATAAATTAGTGATAGTACCATATAAATAAACATATATTATATTTTACGTGGGTTCTTTTTAGAACCACATCAGAAGGCAATAATGCAAAGTTTTATTAGGAAGACACTGACCACATCATTTTGTAGCTCTTTTCTATCAACTCATCTGTCAAACTCCAAATCTACTACAAAACCATTTTCATATTTAATTCTACTTCCTTCAAACTCCTAGAAAATATTATGCGAATTAAGGAATTGAAATATAATTTATAAAAATATTGCAAATCTAGAATGCGTGTGATAAGATAAAGCGTAATTAATTTTAGAAATTAAATTTATGAAAGGAATACACAAAGAATGAAAAGAAGTTTAAGAAGGATCTCTATTGGTATTATTGCGATAATACTTCTACTGTCAGGAACAAATCTGATAAATAGGGATGTACGGGCAGCAGAACCCGCCAAATACTACTTGGCGTTTGATCGTAGATACGAAGGAGGCACAGGGGTTAAGTCCGATGAGCTTGAAGAGGTTCTTAAGGAAAGCTGGAAAAATTTAGAGATAACTGTAACAGATAGCAAGGGTAATGCTCAGAAAGTTAAAAATCAGGTTGATTATAGAGGCCCTAGGGGGGGTGGCGAGAACTTGAACATGAGTTATTTCCCGAAGGGGAGGAAGTAACTGTAAAAATCAATCCGTCTTCTTTGCCGGAGGGATGGCATATTGCTTCCATTGATAATAGCAACAGAGAGCTGGGAGGTACTCCAAACAGGTATGAAAGGCCACAAAAAACTTTCTTGGAGTATAAGTTTAAAATTAAGAAGAATACATGTTTACTTGTACCATTTAATAGAATGGATGTTATTTTCGATCCATCAGGAGGGTCATTTGAAGGACAAAGAGCTACTGTTCATAAAACAGTTCAGAAAGATAATAAAGTGGAGTTTCCTAAAGATCCAGTTAAAGATGGATTGAATTTTAAGGGATGGTTTACCCAAATTTCATCTATAGCAGATCCTGTATTTTGGACTAAAGAAAGCGTGTTTTCAATCTTTATGGATCAATGGAATGAGGACTTTAATTCCCCTGATATTGATAATAGATTTGATGGCAAATTTCTTTTAAGAGCATACTGGGAAGCTAAGGTAACCTATGATAGTGACGGAGGGAGTGATGTGCCGGAAGAACTTGTTTGGGAAGGCAAGACAGCAACTGAGCCACAAGCACCAACTAAGGACGGCTATACCTTCACAGGTTGGTATAGCAACGGTGAGAAATATGACTTCACAAAGCCGGTAAATGAAGACCTAAAGCTGATAGCTAAGTGGAAAGAAATTCCCAAATATGAAGTTGCTTTTGACACAACAGGAGGAAGCGAAGTAAAATCCCAGCAAGTTGTTAAAGGAAATAAGGCTAAAAAACCTGAAAATGAACCGACACGAAAGGGATACAAATTCCTAGGATGGTTTGAAGGACCTAATGGCGGAAAAGCGTTTGACTTTAACAAAGCAATATATACAAATGTAACGGTATATGCACAGTGGGATAAAGAAGAGGTAACCCCACCAACACCGGAACCTGGTGATCACGACAATCCTACTCCGGAACCTGGTGATCATATTAAACCAACACCAGAGCCAGGGCATAGCGACAATAACAATCCTGCAACACCTGGATTAAACAACAGAGAGAAGAAACCGGCCAAAACTGTAGACAAGAAAACAGTAAAGACTAGCAAAACACCAAACACAGCGGATAGTACAGACCTATCCGGATACGGATTGATGTTGCTCGCAGGAACAGCACTTACAGTTATAGCAAATAGAAAAAGGAATATGAGATAGATAAACTGCGATAAAAGCAAGGCGTATCTACAAGCATGTTGTTTAATAATACCAAATACCCGTTTTCGGAGATGGTCTCTTCGGAGACGGGTTTTTGAGTATAAAAACAGGATTATAGCTAATTAAGATGAAATTTCGAAAGCAAA
>JASBYX010000005.1 GCA_029983755.1 Anaerovoracaceae bacterium | reverse complement strand
AAATCAGTGCTTATGTTTGAAAAAAGTTAGGACATTTTCATTTGCGCTTGACACTTTTTTAAAAATATTCTTTCCCTTGCAATTGCTAGCCTAGAGCAACTTTTTGAGGTAGCTATAGCTAACATTGTCAAGTCATCGACAACAACAAAATATTTTGTTGTCAGGGTGCATCTACCTCCCAAAGGCGCCCGCAATTCGCTCTCTTAACCCATAGGCTGTCACAATTCGCTATCTTAGCCCAAAGCCACGTCTAGTGCCATCATCACCGTGAAGCCTACTGAGAAGAATACTACTCCGATGTTTGAATGTTCCCCTTCGGACATTTCCGGTATGAGTTCTTCTACTACAACATACATCATGGCACCTGCCGCAAAGGACAGAAGATAAGGCATTGCAACTGCAATCACGCTTGCCATGAGGATTGTTATTACTGCACCTACAGGTTCAACGGCTCCGGAAAGCACTCCATCCCTAAAGGATCGAAGTTTGCTTTTTCCCTGTGCATGAAGTGGCATGGATATTATTGCACCCTCCGGAAAGTTCTGGATTGCGATTCCAAGCGCTAGAGCAAAAGCTGCCCCGGCACTGATGTTTCCTTGGCCTGTCAGATAGCCTGCATAAACTATTCCCACTGCCATCCCCTCCGGAATATTGTGGAGAGTAACAGCCAGGACCATCATCGTAGTATTTGTCAGCTGAACCTTAGGTCCCTCCGACTCATCTGCATTCATGTGCATATGTGGAATTACGTGATCCAGGAACAGGAGAAAAAGTATTCCGCACCAAAATCCTATGGTTGCAGGCAAAAATGAGAACTTCCCCATATGCTCTGACTGCTCAATTGCAGGTATTATCAAGCTCCAAATCGATGCCGCCACCATGACTCCACCGGCAAAACCTGTAAGCGCCCTTTGAATGGTTCTCGAAAGCTCTTTGCGCATCAAAAAAACACAGGCGGCTCCGGCAGATGTTCCAATAAATGGTATTGCTATACCCCAAACAACACTGCTGTTCATTAATGTCTCCCTTCGTAGTAATTAGTGCGTCTTTAACCGCACTATTTTAGATAATACCCGAAAAAGTAAAATTAATTCGTTTTTCTGTTTAAACAATAGGTTTTGTGTCTATAAATCTTTTACAGGACGGAAAGTCAGAAGTTATATGATTATTTAGGAGGTTTTGTAATGGTAAAGGTTTATAAATGTAATAAGTCAGGAATCGTTGTTGCTAAGGTATATGGGGACGAGGATCATGTTCCTTCATGTTGTGGCGAAGAGATGGTTGAACTTAAGGCTAATACTGTTGATGCTGCTCAGGAAAAGCACGTTCCTGTAATTGAAAAGGACGGCAACAAGGTAACTGTAAAGGTTGGAAGTGTTGAGCACCCTATGACTGAAGAGCACCACATCGGGTTCATTGCTATTGAAACTTGCTGCGGACTACGCATGCAGGAGCTTGACCACACAGGAAAGCCTGAGGCTACTTTCTATCTTGGAGAAGATGAAGATCTTAAGGCAGCTTACGAGTACTGCAACCTTCACGGTCTATGGAAGGCTGAGGCATAATCTTTACGCCTAGTTGATACACAGATTCTATAGCAACACAATAAATCTAAAAATTTAAAAATGTATTAGAGAAAAACCTCCCGGTGGCATATTCCCATTTGCCCTCAGGAGGTTTTTGTTTCTTTTATCTGGGGGTATTCTCTCTTTCTCTTACAAATTCTATGGCTTCCTTACCCTTCATATCCAGAGGTGTAAACTGAATTATGACGAAGCCATCCCATTCTCTCTTGATAGCGTCATTCATTTCTTTCTCAGCTCCCGGACGAATTTTCTGGCTCAAAAGCTTGATTTTCGCAAGCTTTTCCTCATCAGTTTCCAGAATTGAGACTTCCCCTATGGCAATTACACTTCTAAAGTAGGTAGTGTACTCCTCCGGAACAACATGATTTTCATCGATGATGGTAACGCTTGCTTTTGAGCAGTTTCGGATTGCATCTATTTTGTGCCCTGATTTAGCGGAATGGAAGTAGAAATTGCCATCCTCCCCGTATACATATGTCAGTGGAACGCCGTAAGGATAACCTTCATCGTCTATTACCGATAGCACTGCTGCATTGTTTCTTGCAAGCACTTCTCTTACAACTTCATCACTTAACCTTTGCCTTTTTCTTCTCATATCTCTATTCATATTTCAGTCTCCTCTTGATATTTTTATATTTCAGCGTCCTCTCCGACTTTGAGGCTATAGCATATCGCATTTATACGATTAGCCATTGTTTCCAGGTTCTTCATGGCAAAATCTATCCCCATGTCATTAAGTGTTACATCGTGAAGGGGAAAAATTCCCTTAGGTCTATACTCTTCCAAATATTTTTCGATATCTGAATTCTTAGCCCAAGGTGCAGCCATTGGAACTGCCACTATAGGAAGCCCTCGAAATTTAGGAAGGGCATCCCCAGGATGTAAAAATCTATCTTCAATCATATAACCGACATTCTCTATTGGTGGATCATATATGCTTGTGATGTCTTGCCAATTTCCCATCACCTTTACCGAAACATCTCCAATCATGAAGTCATCTCCATCTTTCACCACATTCACAGGAAATCCAGCATCCTCATATAACGATCCGGGGCCGTATACTTGAATATGCCCCGATTTGATACTCTCTAACACTTCTTCATCTTTTATGGATACATGGTCAAAGTGATTGTGTGTAACGAAGATAGCATCTGCATCCTTTAGATTCTCCGGGATGCCAAACTCACCCGGGTCGATGAATAGAGTTTTTCCCTTCTCTCTTATTTCCACACACGCTTGTGGATGGCGTTTAATATACATTTTGTCACCTTCTTTTTAGGTTGCATAGTTAAATTTAACTTTTATCTTTAGGCTTGTTGATATACCCATCTCCCTAAGGTCAGAACCAATGTTCACATACCGTCAACCAATTCCCAAAGCTCTTTTGATTGCTGACGCAAGCCTTCCCAGTAGAGTTCTGTTCCTCTTTGCAAGAATTTCCATGGCAGGTTCAGGATCGTAGAGATATCTTTGACTGTGATTTACCCATCTCTGCCACTCACTTTCAACTTCCCCTATGTCTTTTTCGCTACAATGAATGGCTGCATACGCCTCTCTGTTATTTTTCATACCACGTCTTGTGAGATTTCCGGATCCTATTATGAGAAGTCCCTTTGTTCTGTCTCCCTTAACACCTTTGAACCAGCTGTACTTAGGGTGGAGAATAGAACCTATACCATCGTGTATATATACTTTTACTGTCAAATGACCCGCATATTCCTCCTCAAAGGCTTTTAAAGTCCTAATGGCAGCTACATCGGTTATGTCATCTGTACCAACAATCAAATAATAGCAGCCATTTGCTATGAACTCTTTAAACCTCTGATCTCCTAGAAGAAATCTTGCTCCTTCTGAAGTGGCAAAGGCATATACCCCACCACCTTGGGACATATCCCTTAATCCATTAAGCAGAGATTCCCTTAGAGGCTTGGTATTCTCATATGTAGGGTCTTGAATGATAAATTCCATCTAACCTCCTAGTCTCATAATTATATCAGATACTATTTTCGTACATGACCGGCAGTAAGTCGTAATTCTTGCCTATATTCGTCACTTCAAATTTGTTCACGCATTTGGGTAGCCAATAAAGCTCCACACACATATCTCGAACTAATTCAAATATATCTATATCCGTAAGCTTATATTTTGAATGGTAACCTGAATACTGAGCATGTAAAAATGCATTTTTACAAAGAAAATCCCTAATTTCATAATATCCGCCATTGGGGTTTGTCCGAGAATAATGCTCTCTTAATGCACTAATCTTCAAATCAAAATACAACGCTTTGTATGATGGTCTTTCTTTATATCTATTCAACTTATACTCTCTTTATTTGTAAAATGATACAAAACATCAACAACAGAGTAGTCATTCTCATCTATTCCATCATCGCTGTTATACCATATCCATTTAGTTACATAATCCATGAACCAAGCTTTTTCCCTAAGACCTGTAATTAGAAGCCCAAAATAGCCATAATCCGTCGGTAGCCCCGTGCCTTTAAAGCAAAGTGTTCCATCCTTTTCAACATATTTTTGGAGTTTAAATTTAGCGAATGAGTTCTCTATTCGCCTATATAACTCATCCACTTTATACATTTTGTCTCTAACAATTTTGCTGTCATCTAATTTTATTTCTAATTTTAACATCCTTAGCTCCCTATTCAATAGTTAGCTTTGATTTCTCAATAGCTAAAAGCTAACCTCCTAATCAACAAAGATACTCCCACCGATAAACTCCCTGATTATAGAGTTGTTGACAATTACTGAATCGTCCTCAATCTCGCGGAAAAATCTCAGGAACCTAAGCAGTCTCCTTGCCTCCGCATACTCGTCTTCATCAGGCTTTATCTTCTCCAGCAAAGGTTTAGCATATTTCTTCAGCACCGCAATCTCATAAGCATGGTAAGAATTGAACAAAACATCTGCTTCGTCGCTATACGGGAATATATTTTTGTCCTCACCTGCCCGAACTTTGTGCCAATTAGCTATCGTACTCTTCGCATCGTGTCCTCTAAACTGGCTATCTCTCACCATTCTCCTTAGCATTCTCTCATCCGTGGTTGGCACTCTATTGTGTGGATCAATATTCAGCTGAGTGAGAGGACTTATATAAATTTTAAACTTTTCTTCTTTAGGTATATACGGTGTGAGCTCATCGTTAAGTGCGTGAATTCCTTCTATGACAATGGGCTGATTAGGCTTTATCGACATTTTCCTCTTACCGAAAATCTTAGTTCCAACCATAAAATCAAAAGTCGGCAAATCCACTTCTTCACCTTTCAACAGCCCATTCATATTGGCGTTGAAAAGATCCACATCCAAGGCTCTCAAGTTTTCAAAATCCGGCTCCCCATATTCATCCAAAGGTGTATCTGCCCTCTCAACAAAATAGTCGTCCGTTCCCATATAAAGGGGAGAAAGTCCATTGACTCTAAGCTGAATGCATAGTCTTCGGGCAAAGGTGGTCTTCCCGGAAGATGAAGGCCCGGCAATTAAAACAATTCTCTTCCCCTGCCTCTTAATCCGATCAGCAATCTGACTTATCTTCTTCTCGTGGAGAGCCTCTGAAAGGAGCATCAGATCCATGTACTCTCCGCTGGCAATTTTCTCATTTAAATCAAAGACATAGTTTATTCCCAGAAGTCCATCCCAAATCTTCTGTTCAGCAAAGGTACGGTACATCTGATTCTCTTCCTTAAATTCAGGAATTACATCAGGTCTTGACTGGTGGGGAAATCTCAGAAGAAGCCCCTTCCTATACTTCATGAGCTCGAAATGCTGAAGATACCCCGTTGATGGCACCATCAAGCCATAGAAAAAGTCCCTATACCCATCCAAAGTATAGAACCTTACACTTTTCAGGTTCAGCTCCTCCTGAAGAATTCTCTTCTTTTCTTCCATCCCCTCTTCCGAAAGAATCCTAATAGCCTCGTCCCTTGAAACCTTCTCCAAAGTAATAGGTAGGTCCTCTTTAACAAGACGTCTCATCTCCGCCTCAGCAGCACAAACATCTTCATCAGAAATTCCATGCTTCTTCTGAGCTTCTATATATAGCCCCTTATTCAGGGAGTTTTGAACAACTATCTGAGCCGATTCACCCCATACCTTATCAACTGCACGGAGAAGGAGTAGGGTCAGGCTGTATTGATACACATAGTTTGCTGCTTGTGTCCTGATATCAAGAAGCTCAACCTCAGACCCATCCTTAAGGGGATAATTAAGATCCTGATAATCATTATCCACATTGGCCGCATAGATCGAATAGGGAAGATCCTTCCTAAACTCCTTGTAGACATCCTCCACCCTCATGCCCTCCTTAAAGGCATAGTCCATCCATTCTTCACGAGGCCCAAGCTTTAATTTGATTTTCATCGCATCCTCCCTACACAACTTTCATTACAACTTACTAAACAAATGCTGACAAAATCTCAAAATGTCACAAACGTCACAAACCTACCAGAGCCTGCCCATTCAAACTCTAATAATTCTCCTCTGCATTTACAGATCGTGCCCGATTTTACAACTATTTCAGGTCATACCTGATTTCTATCACTTTTACAGGTCGTGCCCGGTTTCCACTACTTTTCAGCCTTAACTTCCTCAAGGCCTCTTTCCCCAAGCTCTAGAAGAGCCTCCATCTCCTCCACATTTAGAGTAATCCCTCTTCCACACTTGCTGTGATCCTCGTTCCAGTCCCTGATGTCAAACTTCTCCGGCATATCATTCCAAGAAACCATGTTAAGCTCCCTGGTCCAACCTCTGTCTGTCTTTCTGATAGCCCCAAAACTTCTCGTTATTCTATAGGTAACTGTCCCCTTATTCTCCATCACTTCGTCCTCCTTAATAAAATAAATAGTGTAGGTGATATAAAGGATAACCCACCTTTTCCGGCATTTCTATGAGAAAATCCCTTATCAACAAAATATATCACTTCGATGTAGTTTTTTATCATTTTCGCAAATGTTAAGCGTAAAATTAAATTCCCATGTGGACACAAGAGAAGCGGTACCCCACCATACCATTCCCACGGCAGTATTAATATTCTAGCTTTTGAACAATTTAAATAGTTTCTTAAAGAAAGTTTCCTTTTCCTTCTCTTTGGCCTCAGGCTTTTTCTCTATAGGCTTTTTGATGGAATCTGTCTTCATGACAAACTGTAGGCTATTCACATTGGTGTTCTTTGAAGAAACGAAAGACTCCACAGGACCCTTCGGCCCCTTCACACTCCCCAGAAGTTCATCTATTTTGTTCTTCGCCTCTGTTTTCATCTTCCCCGCTTCGCCATCAAGTTTAGAAGTTCCGTCTCTCAAAGCTTCGGATCCCTCAACCAACTTCTGAGCTGAACTGTTCAGGTCAGCTACTCCGGCAGCCATCTCCCCGTAGTTATATGCCACCTTCGAAACCCCATCAGTGTACGCCTCGATACCGCCGTCAAGTTTTTCGTACTCGCTGACAAGCTGATTGATTCCCTGGGCAAGCAGGCTCATCTTCACAGAAACTCCGGAAAGACCGGAAACAAGCTCCGAAATCTTCTCGTCAAGCTGTTTATATGAGCTCTGAATCTGAGCACCTCCCCCGGCAAGCTCCTTAAGTTTGCTATTAACTCCATCAAGGTACTGTTCCGTTCCTCTGATGCCGGCATTGTTACCTTCAGCCAAAGTTTTCAGCTCAGCTATTCCATTGATTTGACCTCTAAGCTCATCTGCCTTTTCTTTAAGTCCGAAAGCTTCCATTTGATCTGCAAGGGATGTAAGACCGGAAACAAGCTCATCCACCTTGGACGCCGCTAACTGATTTCCTGCTTGAAGCTGATCCAAATCGAGGCCATTTTCCTTCAAAACACTTTTGTACGCCTGATAGTTTACTCCCTGTTCAAGCTCTGCCATACTTCTTACAAGGGTATCAATTCCCTGGGACATTGCCTTAGAACCATCTTTGAGTTTCCCAAGCTCACTAGGCCCCATCTTAAATTCAGAAAGCCTCATGTTCACTTCTTCGAGAGCCTTTCTAAACTCCTTAGAGCCACCGCCAAGTTCCTTTGAATGGGAATCAAGCTGCTTTAGGGCGTCTTCCATCTGATTCGCCCCGGCATAGAGCCTATCCGTACCTTGGGTTTTGAAATTCCCCATACCATTAGCTAGCTCCGAAGCACCACGACTCAGCTCGCCGGTAGCCCCCTTTAACTCATCTATTTTGTTCATGAGTTCTCGGTCATCCACTTTGATATCCAAGTTAAGAGGCACCGCATTTATGGTCATTCCATCCATTTGAAAATCTTCCACATCCGCCTGCAATGTGAAGTCAGCCCCCTTGCCCGGGAGAGCCGTGTATGTCAGCTGTTTTTTCGCACCGACATTTGCCATAGTCATATTGTCGGCCTTGATGTTTTTTGCCTTATATGCATCCAACAAAACATTTGCCTGTAGAGCGTAGTCATCGAAGAATGTTCCTTCTACGGCTTCGTTTCTGGAGATGTTCACTGTCATGGTCAGAGCTCCCGACTTTCCCACAAGCTCATCAGAATTTATTTCTTTTCCGTTCAGCGAATACCTAACTTTGACAATCCATGGAAGATCTTTGCCTTTGAACTTGCCCTCGTAGTAAAGTCTCCCCTCCGGAGCGGTCAGGGTTACCATTCCCAGCTTGTTCTTGGCCTTCTCAGTTGAGTTCAGGACTTTCACACTGTCATAATCCCCGTAATCCAGAACCTGGGTTTTTTCTCCCAGCTCAAAAATATTAACAACGTCCATATTCTTAACGGATCCATCGGTTGTCATGTTCACATAAACAACTTCCTCCTTTGGGGTGTTAGCCTGGGCTTCTTCCCCGTAGATGGGCATGGAAAATGACAGGACTAAGGCGGCTATGAGCAAAATCCCCGTATTTCGCAAGTGCTTTTTGCTTCTGCGGGCATTGAATGCTATTTTGTTGCCTATCCCTCCATATTCCACCGTCTGTTTTTGCTTTTGAGAATATTTATTCATGATTCAGCTCCTTCTAGATGCTCCTCATTCTTATTCTTACCTTTAAGAAACTTTTTAATAAATTCAAATCTGGTTTCTTTAACTGCAAATCTGTCGAAAATGTACAGAACCTCCGGCAAAACGAACATTACAATCGTAAGTGAGAAGAGAGCTCCCCTACCGATAAAAAATCCGAGCTGTGCCAGAAGCTGGTTCGATGAGATATTACCCATCAGAAGGCCAACAACTGTCAAGGCGCTTCCGGACGTGCAGATGGAAACCGTAACATCCGAAACTGTTTTTTCGGCGGATTCCCTTCTTGCCAAAAGTTTTCTGTTTTCCCTGTATTTATCCGTCATCAAGATTGCGTAATCCACTGTGGCGCCAAGCTGTATGCTGGAAATTATCAGGTACGCTATGTAAAATATAGGATGACCGTTGAAATACGGCACCGCAAGGTTAAGCCAGATTGCAGTTTCTATGCACAAAACAAGTATGAATGGGACAATTAGGGAATGCAGTGTGAACATCAGCACTAG
This sequence comes from Anaerovoracaceae bacterium, assembly GCA_029983755.1. Classification (GTDB taxonomy): domain Bacteria; phylum Bacillota; class Clostridia; order Peptostreptococcales; family Anaerovoracaceae; genus S5-A14a. The sequence continues at coordinate 51,413 of JASBYX010000005.1, read as the reverse complement.
GAAGATAGCTATAATCGCCACTATATTCACCTTTTCCAAATCAGAGGTTGCTGTACGCATCAAGTCGTAGGTGCTGACCCCCTCTCCTGCCAGATAATAGTCCTTACCAAAATGATCCTTCGCCTTATCCCTTATGTCCTGAATCAGATTGAAGGTATCATCCCCTTCGTATGGTACATCCACAGATATTATCATTCTGGAATACCGTTTCGATTGGAATTTATCAAGGATTTCCTTGTCCAAAAATCCGTCCGGAATCTCGGCGCCCACTTTGTCCACATATGAAACAACTGAGCTGACCTTATCCATATCCCCAACTTCCTTGGAAAATGCCTTCTGCTCCGCCGTTTTCCCCTTCGGCGCCAGCAGAACATAAACGTCCTTTTCTCCAAATATTTTGTTGATTTCCTCCGTTTCTTTCCCAAGCTGTGTTCCCTTGCTGTAAATATGTGATGATCCGAAGTCATATTCGTTGCTCCTTGAGGCTAAAAACGCCGGAACAATCAGAATCAGAGCCACTATAAGCATCGGTATGGCATATTTATGTACGGTTTTTCCGAATCCGGTGAGGTCCGGAATGAAGGATTTGTGTCTGGTTTTGTCCATGAGTTTAAACATGAACATAATCAGGGCAGGAGTGAATGTGAACACTGTGATCAGACTGATTGCAACTCCTTTGGCCAGTGCCAGCCCCATATCAGGACCGAGCCTTAAGCTCATAAGGACAAGGGCCAAAAATCCAATGACCGTTGTAAGTCCACTACCTAAGATGGACTGGGATGACCTTTTCAGTGCCAAGATCATTGCTTCCTTTTCATCTCCAACTTCCTTGCGGCATTCTTCAAACCTGTGAATCAGAAAGACCGAGTAGTCCAAGGAGACTGCAAGTTGCAATATACCTGTGGCTGCATCAGTCACAAAAGAGATTTCTCCGAAGATTAGGTTGCTGCCCTCATTAATTATGATCGCCACTCCAAGGCCGATCAATACGATGACAGGTTCTATCCATGACCTGGTTGTCAGTAATAAGATTAGAAGTACAAAGATTACTGAGAAAATTTTGATAAGCTGAACTTCTTTGACAGTCTCTACTGTGGCAACTGCTGTAGAAACAGCACTTCCTGCCATAGCATTCTTATCGCCTATGATTTCCCGTATCTTGTCTGTCGCATCAATTCTTGCCTGTTTCTGAATTGCTACATTGAATAGGGCGTTTCCATCCTTGTAGTATACATCCTTGATGCTCTTGTCTGCGTTTTCAAGGGGGAGGGTTGTGTCAACGAAGTCATCCAGCCAAGTAACAGAAGAAACCCCCTCTACTTCTGATATTTTGTGCTTGTATTCCAATGCCTCCGGGAGAGTTACGTCCCGCACCAAAACCCTGGCGTTGGGGATTCCATCGGAAAATTCCTTGCCCAAAGCTTCTATGGATTTAGTGGAGTGGGTTTCCTTCGGGAGATAATCGCTTATATCGTAATTAACCGATACCAGATCCCTCGCCGGAAAACTAAAAAAAGCCAAAATGAAGAACAGGGCTATGATGGCTTTCTTGTGCTTGATCACGTGGGTGAAAACAAATTCCTTAGCTCTCATAGCTCTCGCCGTCCTTCCATGGCTTTATATAATGTAGTTTTGTCTGTAAACTCCAGGCCGCCGCCTATGGGGATTCCATTGGCAAGTCTGGAGACTTTGATTTTCGCAGGCTTAAGCAGGCCGGCTATGTACATGGCTGTGGTTTCCCCATCAATTGTGGGGTTTGTGGCCAAAATAACCTCTTCCACCGGATTTTCCTGTAGCCTTATGATCAAATTTCTGATATTGATATCCTCAGGGCCTATGCCTTCAATGGCGGATATGTGTCCGTGGAGCACATGATAGAGGCCGTTAAATTCTTTCATTTTTTCAAGGGCCACAACATCCTGCGGCATCTCTACAACGCAGATAAGGTCTTGCCTTCGCCTCTTGTCCCGGCAAATACTGCAAGGATCTTGATCCGTCCAGTTTCCGCACACTGAGCATTGATGCATGGATTTTTTTGCCTCTCCTATGGCTTTGCTCAGTGCCTCTACATCTCCATCGGGAAGTGATAAGATGTGAAAAGCAAGTCTCTGCCCGGATTTGTCTCCTATCCCCGGGAGCCTCGAAAGTTCCCTTATAAGGGCTGCTAATGGTTTTGGATATCTGCTCATTTTTTAAAGTCCCGGGATTCCCAGGCCTCCTGTAAGCTTGCTCATCTCGCTCTCAGAATCTTCTTCAACCTGTCGCATTGCTTCGTTAACGGCTGCAACTACCAAGTCCTGAAGCATTTCGATGTCATCCGGATCCACGATTTCCGGACTCAGGTTGAGCTCCAAAATCTCTCTCTTTCCGTTGACTTTAACAGATACTGCTCCCCCTCCTGCAGTTGTCTCGTATTCTTTTGCCTCAAGTTCGGCCTGTATCTCTTCCATCTGTCTCTGCATGGCCTGAACCTGTGCCATTTGTTTTTGCATATTTGCAGCTCCGCCGGCGGCTCTTCCACCGGGTGCTCTTTTCTTTCCTGCTCTCATTCCTCTACCCATAGTAGTTCCTCCTGTATATATTTGATGATTTATTATCACATTTTTGTAATTCTAAACCGAATAAACCTATCTTCTAATCTTATTCTAAACTGATCGGTATATCTCCGAGAAGTTCCCTGAGTCTTTCCAAGGTGTCATCCTGATCTTCCTCGTTAGTTCCCGGAGCCTTTCCTCCTACTGTAACTGTTCCCCTCATGGGCCTTCCCAAAATAACCGTAGCTACTTCTGACAGCAGCGGAAGTCCGTCAGTGAGCCTCTTGGCTGTAATCTGGTTCTCTGCCTCTACGACGAAGGAGCCTTCTCTTATCTCTGTAATCTCTGCTTTTCGCTTGAGTGTGCCGATTGACGGCCTCTCTTTGATTACCATGTCGCAAATAGCAGACCAGATTTCCTCGTATTCTTCAGGTGGTTCCGGGGTCTTCGGCTCTGTGGACATAGGCTCAAGGCTTACCGGTTCTTGTTGCTCCGGTTCATGTGTCTTAGGTTCCGGAGCCTTCGGCTCTGTGAACTTCGGCTCAGGGCTTACCGCTTCTTGTTGCTCCGGCTCATGTGTCTTAGGTTCCGAAATCCTAGGCTTTGAAGCTATGTCTACAGGTATTCCGGCGGTAGTTGCGGTAGTTCCTGCACCGAACATTTCCACAAGCTTCATAAGAGCCACATCGAGAAAGATTCGTGGTCTGGATGAGTTCTTGCTTTCTCCATCGGCCTTGGCTAGGACCATTAGGCCGTCAGTGATGTTTTGTAGATCCATCCTCATGCTCTGCTCTGCAATTTTACCCACGCTCTCAGAGGATTTCTGTATTATGTCCATCGGATTCTTAACAAGTCTTGTTACCATAAGGTTCCTGAAATGACTCATCCAGTCCTTCAGAATCTGCCCCGACTCCTTACCATCCTCAACTTGGCTGTTTATCAAGGCGATACCCCCTGCAACATCCCCGTTAATGACCCTATCCGTCAGCTCTATCAGAAAACTCTGGGAAATTGCCCCGCCATAGGTCAGCACCACATCTTCAGTTATTACCTTCTCTCCGGAAGCAAGGCACTGCTCCAAGAGACTCAGGCCATCCCTCACCGAACCATCAGCATTAGAGGCCAAAATATCAGCCGCTTCATCTTCTAAGACGACTCCCTGCTTTTGACAGATTCTCTTATAGTGATTCACCAACTTGTCATGCCCTAGTCTTTTGAAGTCAAGTCTTTGGCACCTAGACAATATCGTCTGTGGCAGTTGCTGGGGGTCTGTGGTTGCAAGAAGAAAGACAACGTTTTCCGGCGGCTCCTCCAAGGTCTTAAGAAGAGCATTGAATGCAGGTGCTGTCATCATGTGAACCTCGTCGATTATGTAGACCTTCTTTCGGCCAACAGCCGGCGGATACTTAACGCTGTCTCTGAGCTCTCTAACGCTATCGATACCACGGTTTGAGGCTGCATCAAGTTCTATCACATCAACGAAGGTTCCCTTGCTTATTGCGATGCAGTTATCGCAGTGCCCGCAAGGCCTTCCTGAAATTTCTTCCTCAAGGCAATTTAGCCCCTTGGCGAGAAGCCTTGCTATGGTCGTCTTTCCTGTTCCTCTGGTACCACAAAACAGGTATGCGTGCCCAACCGTGTCGGTTTTCAGTTGGTGTTCAAGTACCTTTACTATGTGCTCCTGCCCAACGACCTCTCTATAAGTCTCCGGCCTTTCTTGTCTGTAGAGTGCCTGATACATTCTTATCCCCTTAGACTTTCAAACTTTCATCTTCCGAATAATGAAATCGCCCTCAGTTAGCTCCACAGCCGAAATGGAGAAGGCTTTGCTGCGGCACATAAGAGCCTCCACTTATTGCTGCTTCCTTCCGGACCTGACAAGGTTCATGGTGTCTTATTGCGCAGGACCCAAACCATACAGGTGGAGCTAACTAAGGGCAATAATCAATTAATTTTTGCCCTTCCTGATAAATGAATTTATCAGGGTGGGCGATTTATAATTATATCTAACATTCAGCTTTTTGTCAAATTTCTATCTATATCATGAGGTACCCCCTAGGGACATTCATCTCTTTAGCAAATTCCTATATATATCTAGGTTTACTCCAAGGACATTCACCCTTTCATTTCCGAACACACCTAGGAGTTTCCCTTCAGTGTTTTTCTTTATTATTTTCCTGACCTCTGCTTTTGATATACCGGAAGCCTTGGATATTCTATCCACCTGAATGTCCGCAGCCTTAGGCGAGATGTTCGGATCAAGCCCTGACCCCGACTCTGTCAAAAGATCTGCAGGGATATCCTCTTTTTTTATCCCGGGATTTCTCTTTAAGAATCTCTCCACATCTCCTGCGACTCTATCTTTTAGAGCCGGATTTGACGGAGCATAATTATGCGAGCCGGAGCTCAGCCCTTGAAACTCTTCTCCATCTCGATAATACTTTTCTCCCTCCTTTTCCACATACACATTGTAGTGGTATGCAGATGGCCTTCCCCATAGATACTTGTCCTGGGTAAACTCTTGACCAACCATCTCTGAGGCTACTGTTTTGTTGCCTACTTTAACTAGACTGCCCTTGCTCTTGTCCGGAAAAATCGCCCCGGATACGCCTGTGAGGAAAAGGGGGTAAGCCAGTCCACAGATTATCATAAATGTCACAGAGGCTCTCACGCATTGGCCTAAGAGGCTTGGGACTTTGTTCTTCATATTATCACCTTCTTTTCTAATTTTTTCTACTCATAGCATTTCAGCCTGTCTAAATTTATTGATCCCATAAATTCCATTCCCATTAGCCGAAATATAGGGTCTATGGTGAGATTAAGGGCTACATTCCCATCATCTGAAGCAGTAGGGCTACGATGAGATCAATGGCTACATCCCCATCATCTGAAGCAGCGGGCCTACTATGAGATCAATGATTTTGATTCCTATAAACGGGGTTATCACTCCCCCAAGACCGTATATCAGCATGTTGCGCCCCAGAAGCCTTCCCGATGACAGGGGTCTGTACTTTACTCCCTTCATGGCCAGAGGAATCAGGCAAGGAATTATGATTGCGTTGAAAATCAGCGCAGAGAGCACAGCGCTGTATGGGGTTTCAAGCCCCATTATATTTAGAACTGAAATTTTCGGTATGGCAATCATGAACATAGCAGGGATTATAGCAAAATATTTTGCGATGTCGTTGGCGATGGAGAAGGTTGTCAGGGAACCTCGCGTTATCAGAAGTTGTTTGCCGATTTCCACAACCTCTATTATCTTGGTGGGGTCTGAGTCAAGGTCAACCATGTTGGCAGCCTCTTTTGCCGCTGATGTCCCGCTGTTCATTGCAATTCCCACATTAGCCTGTGCCAGTGCCGGTGCATCGTTAGTTCCGTCACCTGTCATTGCTACAATCTTACCTTCTCCCTGTTCCCTCTTTATTATCTCTATTTTGTCCTCCGGTTTGCATTCTGCTACGAATCCGTCTACTCCGGCCTCCTTAGCTATGGTTGCTGCAGTTAGGGGGTTGTCTCCTGTACACATTATCGTCTTGATTCCTATGGCTCTCAGCCTTTGAAATCTTTCTCTCATTCCAGGTTTAACTGTGTCTTTCAGGTATATGACGCCAAGAATTCTGTTGTTTTCCGCAACCGTAAGTGGAGTGCCCCCTAGAGATGATATTTTGTTCACCTTTTCCCTGAGATCCTTCGGTATCTGTCCTCCCATTCGGGTTACATATTTTTCTATGGCATCCGAAGCGCCTTTTCTGATTTTCACTCCATTTGAAAGGTCTATGCCACTCATCCTCGTCTGGGCGGTAAATTCTATGAACGCCCCGTCTGCGGCTCCACTATCATCCATCTCAATCTTTTGTCCCATGTTTCTTGCCAACTCAAGTGTGGATTTTCCCTCGGGAGTTTGATCGTATATGCTTGATATAGCTGCAGCCCTAATCAAATCTTCTTTTTTTACCCCGGATACCTCAAAGAAGTCTGCGGCAAGTCGGTTCCCAAATGTTATAGTTCCCGTCTTGTCCAAAATCATCGTGTCCACATCACCACAAGCTTCAACTGCTTTACCGGACATGGCTATGACATTGAACTGGGTTACCCTATCCATGCCGGCGATACCGATGGCTGAAAGCAGTCCTCCAATTGTGGTTGGAATCAGGCACACGCCTAGTGCGATGAGTATTGAAGTCTGAATCTTAACGCCCGAATACTGTCCTATTGGATACAGTGTCACAATTACGATCAGAAAAATTATGGTAAGGGAAACAAGGAGGGTGGTCAAAGCGATTTCGTTGGGTGTTTTCTTTCGTGACGCACCTTCCACAAGTGAAATCATGCGATCAAGGAATGTGCTGCCTGCATCGGCTACTATCCTAACCTTAAGCCAATCGGAAACTACAGTAGTTCCCCCCGTTACAGAGCTGAAATCTCCTCCACTTTCCCTCACTACAGGTGCCGATTCACCGGTGATTGCAGATTCATCCACAGACGCAACCCCTTCTATTACTTCCCCGTCGCTTGGGATCACTTCCCCCGCCTCAACCAAGACCACATCCCCCTTTTTAAGTTCACTTGACAAAACAGTTTTCTCCCTGCCGTCAGCTAGTATTATCCTTGCCCTTGTATCCTTTTGGGTTTTCTTCAAACTAGCTGCCTGTGCTTTCCCCCTTCCCTCAGCAACGGATTCAGCGAAGTTGGCAAACAACACGGTTACAAAAAGTACGATGGAAACTATTCCATTATACAGGCGAATACCCGAATTTCCTGCCTCATCGCCAAATGCCGATGGGGCAATCGAAAGAAAAAGAGAAATTGCAAACCCCACAAAGACCACAAACATTACCGGATTTTTTACCATGTACGCCGGATTAAGTTTCGCAAATGATCCTATGAGGGCTGTCCTGAAAATCTCTCCTGTAATAAGTTTCTTTTTCACTGTATGCTTCCTGCGTTTACTCTCAATATTATTCATTTCTTTTCCCCCTAACTAGATTATGCTCAAATGCTCCGCCACAGGACCGAGTGTAATTACAGGGAAGAAGGTCAGGGCTGCGAAAATCACCACCACAAACACCAAGATAACTGAAAAGCTCATGCCATCTGTATGTAATGTGCCGATGGATTCACTTACAAACTTTTTCTTCACTAGAGACCCTGCTATTGCTAGTTGTAAAACTATTGATATGTACCTTCCCAATAACATTACAAGCCCTGTTGTGATATTCCAAAACACAGTGTTGTCGGACAGGCCCTCAAACCCCGAGCCATTGTTTGCAGCTGAAGATGAATATTCATAAAGAACTTGCGATAGACCATGAAATCCCGGATTTGTTATCCCTGCAAGTCCCGGTTCTGTGCTTACTGCCAAGGCACTGAATGCTAGGATTAGAAGGGGATGAATGATGATGACAAGGGCTGCCAGTTTCATCTCCCTTCCTTCTATCTTCTTTCCCAGATACTCCGGAGTTCTTCCTATCATGAGCCCACAGATGAAAACTCCCAAAATGGCATAGACTATCATGTTCAAAAGACCCACTCCGATGCCGCCGAATACTACATTAAGCATCATGTTAAGAAGTGGGACCATCCCTCCCAGAGCTGTCAAAGAATCGTGCATATTGTTTACAGTTCCCGTTGTAAAGGATGTTGTGACAGTGGAGAATAAGCTGGACTGGGGGACTCCGAATCGCACTTCTTTACCTTCCATACTGCCCATACTTTGATCAAGTCCCATCTTTGCCAGCACCGGATTTCCCAAGGATTCCTCATAGAAACAAAATCCTAAGCCAATGAGGAAGATAACGGACATTGCAAGGAAGATCCCCCTACCTTCTCGACCGAAAACTCTCACTGAAAATGGTACTTTCTTAATGGAATTCTGATGTTTTTCCGCTACCCTGTCCCTAACCATCTTTCCAAATACTATGACACAGGATGCAGGCATAAGCATCATGGAAAATAGCTCAACCATGTTTGTCAATATAGTAGGATTTTCTATAGGCGTAGATGAATTTGCACCGAGAAAACCTCCCCCGTTTGTACCGAGATGTTTGATTATCTCAAGGGCAGCCACAGGCCCCATGGCAATTGACTGTTTTGCTCCTTCTATGGTGTCCACAACTACATTTGAGCCCAGTGTCTGGGGAACGCCCTGGGACACAAGGATTAGTCCTCCTACTATGGAGAATGGAATCAGCACCCTAGTTGTTATTCTTGTCAGATCAACAAAGAAGTTCCCTACGCCCTCCTTGGATCTACCGGCAAGTCCTCTTACGAATGCCAGGCAAGCTGCAAAACCGCTAGCGGCAGAAACAAACATCATGAAGGTGATAACCCCCATCTGTGACAGGTAGGATAGCCCTCCCTCACCTGCGTAATGCTGGAGATTGGTGTTAGTCATGAAACTTATTATCGTGTTAAACGAAAGATCGGGAGCCATTCCCTCTATCCCGTTTGGGTTGAGAAATAGGATCCCCTGCAGTCTCAGAACTGAATACCCGATTATCATCATAATTAAATTTGTGGATAGTATGGCGATGGCGTACACTTTCCAAGACATTGTGGAATCCTTGTGCAAGCCCAGTATTTTGTAAATAAAATTGTCTACAGGATCCATTATCGGGTCCAGGAATGTCCCCTTGTTTGCTGCAATGTGGTAAACATAGTTCCCGACAGGAATTAGTATCACCATGAAGATTGCAAGAGTTAATGCAATTTGTAACATTTATGTCCTCCTATTTTTAAATCTCTTTAGCAATAGTCTCCAGTTTCTAAAATTTGTCCGGGTTAATCAGCACATATGTGAGATAGCCCCCTAGCAAAATTGCGATTATCAACAAAACAGTCATTTTCTCTACCTCCTTCTACCTTCTCATCTACATGCATTCTATCACTGCTGAAATTAAATCAGTCTTAGGGTTACTCTCCGCGCATTAAGATTGTATTAAGATTGAATTAAGGTTGCATAAAAATTCGATGCGCTCCCGGGCACATTCCCCCCATACTCCTACTTTGGGGATTTTCGCAACAAAAAAACAGGCCTAAAGCCTGTTTATACGGTATATTTGTCCCCCTGATTTCAGGAAACTATTTCCTTATCATTCGGTAGCCTATCCCCACATGAGTCTGAATAAATTTATTATCCGGATTTCCCCTCTCCAGCTTCTTCCTCAAAGTTGCCATGAACACCCTAAGAGATGGAATGTCTGACGAAAGCTGACTTCCCCAAACCTCTCTCAAAATATAGTTATGGGTAAGGACCTTCCCCGTATTCTTGGACAAAAGATCCACCAGTCTGTACTCCATAGGTGTCAGATGGATTTCTTCACCGTCCACATATACGCATCCGGCAACATAGTCAATTTTCAAAGAGCCGTTCTCATATATGCTTGAGGCCTCTCCTCCATGGAGATTCTCTGTCTTAACTCGCCTGATGGCAACACGCACCCTTGCAAGGAATTCATCTATACTAAAGGGCTTTGTCAAATAGTCGTCCGCCCCAGCGTCCAGAGCCTCAACCTTATCCTCATCCTCACTCCTGGCGCTTATGATGATTATAGGCATATTGCTCCAGCCTCTGATTTTGCCGATAATCTCCATGCCGGAAATATCCGGAAGTCCTAAGTCTAACACCAAAACATCCGGATTATACGATAGGATATCCATAAGCCCTTGTTTCCCATTCATTGCAGTTCGAAACATATAATCCTGAGTTTCCAAGGTGGTCTTCACAAGGCTTAGTATAGCCGGATCATCTTCAATCACTAATATCTTTGGTTTAAACATTTATTTCCTCCAGTGGCAATGTAAATCTAAAAGCCGCTCCATGGGGAAAGTTATCAAGGAGGATTATATCCTCTCCATGAGCCTGAAGTATAGACTTACAAAGGCTTAGTCCAAGGCCCAGTCCCCTTCTATCATCAGCCCTTCCAATTTCCGCAGAATAAAACATATCGAAAATATGTTCCTTAAATTCATCCCTAATTCCCGGCCCATTATCAGAAATAGTGACAGAAAGCTTATCCCCAATCTTCTCTGCAGCCAGAGTTATATCCGTCCCCTTAGGAGTATACTTGATAGCATTATTCAGAAGATTCACAATTACCTGAACAATCAGCCTCACGTCCATCCTCCCCATGAGCAAATCATCCTTTAAATCAATCTTCACGTTATAGTCAGCGATTTTTCTATCCACGTGAGCGATAGCTTCCTCAAAGACATCCTCCATGAGTTCAGAAGTCATGTGCAAGTTGATGGTTCCATTTTCAATCCTTGTTATAGACAAAAGATTTTCTGTCAGCTCCACAAGCCACATGGCATCATCGTATATGGAATTATATATCTCTTTCTTCTTCTCCTCAGAAAACTTATCTCCATTATCCATCAGCATCACAGCATTACCAGAAATGCTCGTCAAAGGCGTTCTCAGATCATGGGAGATAGCCCTCAGCAAATTCGCCCTGAGCCTCTCCCTCTGTGTTTCCATTTCAATAGCCTTTCTCTCCTCGCTGAGTCTTCTCCTGCTCAAAACCACCCCACACTCATCAAGCAGAGAAATCGTCAGGTTTTTCTCCTCGTTATCAAGTTCATCGTAGTTCTTGATGGGAATCGCTACAACACCCATTACACCCTGACTTGACCTTACAGAGAGGTAAAGATTATCAGCATCCGACAGAGTATCCGTTGTGGCCCCTGCATGTTTATTGTTCTTCGTAACCCAAGTTGCCACCGCCATCTCATGGCTATCCATCTGCAAAACAATTTCCTGATGTTCCGAAGGATAAACCTTAAAATCAAGTTCCTCTTCAGGATAGTACAGAGAGTAGGCAACGGGACGTGACAAAATACTTGCAATCTGTACCGCTGCGATTTGTATTATATCTTCCTGGTCTCTCCCTTCGCTGAACTTTTTGCTGCTGTTCATTAAGATCTCAAGATAGTATGCCTTCTGAGCAGATAACGTCGCCTCGTTCTTAACCTTATTTGCCAAGGTGCTGGCCAGTATACTTGAAATAGTCATGCAGAGAAATGTTATAGGGTAGGAAGGGTCATAAGCAGTTAAGGTATATCGTGGTTCAGTAAAGAAAAGATTAAACAAGGTAACATTAACAAGAGAAGCTACTAGCCCACAGGCATATCCCCTAGTTATAATGGCTGTAATGAGAACTCCCAGTATGTAGACAATAATTATATTAGCTTCGCTCAAATTAAGTTGGTCAAATATGAAGCATATCAGACAAGAAACAATTATTACAGATAGGGTCTTGAGTATATCTGTAGGTTCAACCGCAGCCTTTGAGGCTTTCCTAATCCCCTTGCGAAAATCGTACTTTCCTGTAACACTTGTGTCAGGGATGATGTAGACATCTATATCCCCGGACAGATCATTTATTTTGTCAGCTAGAGATTTACGCCTGAAAATCCCTCTCTTGCCGGTTCGCCCTAGGACTATCTTGGTTATCCCCTTGAGCTTAGCATAGCTGGCTATTTTTTCCGCCGCATCTTCCCCATACACTGTTACTATCTGTGCACCGAGCTGTTCTGCAAGACGGATATTTTTTTGAAAATCTTCATTTTCATCAATAGCCGAGTTTGAAAACTCATCTTCATCCACATATATGCCGGTGAAGCTGGAATGAAAAGCCTCCGCCATCCTTGCGGCTGTTCTGATAACCTTGGCGTTTGTCTTTGATCCTGAAAGGCAAACCAAAATATGCTCCCCTGCCCTTGAGACGGTTTCGTTTCCTGATTCGGCAGACCGCCTGCTGAGTCTATCTGCAGTTCTTCTTAGGGCAATCTCCCTAAGGGCCACCAGATTATCCTTTGTGAAGAAGTGATTTATAGCCCTCTCCGCCTGAGCTTTCCCATACACTTTACCGGTCTTAAGCCTCGCGAGAAGCTCATCCGGTTCTATGTCTACAAGGGAAACATTATCAGCCCTATCAAATACGTAATCGGGAACCCTTTCGCTTACAGCGATCTTCGTTATGGATTCAACTAAGTCGTTCAGAGATTCAAGATGCTGGACATTCACCGTCGTATAAACATCGATTCCATGCCTTAAAATCTCCTCAATATCTTGGTATCTCTTTCTGTGCCTGCTCCCGGGAGCATTTGTGTGAGCAAGCTCATCCACCAAAACAACTTCCGGTTTTCTCTTTAGCACCCCATCCAAATCCAGCTCAGAAAGCTCGATTCCTCTGTAGTCCACCCTTTTATTTGGAATGCTTTCCAGCCCGGACAAGAGCGCCAAGGTATCAGGTCTTGTATGCCTTTCAATATAGCCTACGACCACATCCTTCCCTTGGTCCTTATCCCTGTGAGCAGCCTGAAGCATACTGTAAGTTTTTCCAACCCCCGCTGCATAGCCAAAAAATACTTTCAGCTTCCCCTTTTCATATTCATCACTATATTCTTCAAACATATGCTATTCCTCTTCAAAACATATGCCACAATGCTTGCGGAGCCTGTAGTAACTCCTATGACAAAACCGTTTTGCACAGCTTGTCTAGTCGCTCGACAACTGCGTCCTGATAATCCTCTGCGCACAAAATAACCAAATAGTCTCCGCCTCTCACCATGGTTTCTCCGCTTGGGATTATCTCTTTCCCATGTCGCACAAGGGAAATGACAAGGGACCCCGGTGGAAGTTCGAGGTTTGATATCTTTTCGCCATCCATAGCACTGCCAAGATAGACGTCCGATTCCAAAATAACTTTTTTGCTGGCTCTCTTTCTCAATCTTCTCTGATACTCCATCTCCTCTTCGCTTGTCTCTTCTCCGCCGTTTTCCTTTTTTGCCATCAGCCTGTCCAAAAGCAAATCGTAAATTGGCGATGTACCGGTCAAATCAGCTATCATGTAAGATACAAGTCCCACTATTACAAGAGGAAAGAAGTTTTGTAAATCCCCCGTCATCTCCGTGATAAGAATTATCCCCGTTGCCGGCGCTCCGACGATGGCAGAGAACATTCCTACCATCCCGAATATTACGAAATTTGCAATATATAGTTCACTGCTGCCGTTCAGGGAGTTGAATACTTCCCCGAATATTCCTCCAACGATTGCTCCCAAAACTAGTAGCGGAAGAAATATTCCACCTGCAACTCCTGACCCGAAACTTATTGCGGAGAATACCAGCTTTACAAGAAAGAATATTACCAAGCTTACGATTATACCCAGGGCTATTTTGTGATCCAATATTCCCCAATGGAGGATGAAATTGCTATGGGCGATTTCTCCAACGATGCTGTGTCCACCACCGAGGGCCTGAGGCATGAATATCATTACCAAAAGTGCCAGAAAAAAAGCTATGCCTATGGCAACTGGCTTTGGAAGTTTATCATAAGTGCTGAGAGCCCTCATCATCAAGCTGTTATACAGATTCCCAAGAAGACCCAGAATAATCCCCATAATTAGGAGAATCCAGTAAAGCCTCAGAGGCAACCTGTGGGGGATCACTAGGTCAAAAACAGGATCCAGCCCGAAGATATATGCAGACACGAAATTTGCACTTATACATGCTGCCATCGTGGAAACGAGAACCTCAACTGAGAAGTTCTTGTGAAGTTCTTCAAGGGCAAAAACCGCACCGGAAAAAGGTGCACAAAAAGCGCCTGCAAGCCCTGCACCGGCACCGCAGGTCAGGAGCATCTTTTCTTCCACAGGCAACTGTTTGGTTAACCTGGAAAACCCCTTCCCCACAAGAGCCCCCAGCTGTATTGACGGCCCCTCTCTACCAATTGAAAGGCCCGCCCCGATCGCCAGCACCGCACCGATAAATTTTGATGCTAGGAGCCTGTATACAGGTTGTTTGATCTGACCCCTGAGTTCTGCTTTCACCTGAGGAATTCCACTTCCTGATGCCAACGGCTGCCATTTAGCCATGAGATATACAAAAAACGCAATCACACCGATGATTCCAATCAGAATGAATATCTTTCCCTGGCTAATCATGGGCAGCAAAATGCTCCCCCTCCACGCCTCAACTTTTTCTATGGCAAGACGAAAAAGGCCTACGACGATACCTGTCAAAAGGCCTACTACCACTCCCTGGAGAGTCATCTTATGTCTCATCTTCTTGAATCTTTCCAGCTGAAATGCGGTTTTGTTCTTGCTCATTCTCTTCCTTAAAAAAATCTTAGTTATTGTATAGGTTTGTAGTCATGTATTCAGGATCACAGGTTGCATCTATTCCCAATGCCTTTAGAGTCTGCTCATCGTTATCGCTCAAAATCGCCGTACAATGAGCCCTTAGTCCACTGAGCTCTCCAAGCTTTTCTGCAGCTTTTCTCGCCTCCGGGTTCTGAGTCCCTGAAATCGTAAGAGCCATGAGTACCTCCTCTAAATTCAGAGAGGTTCGATCGTAACCCAGGGTCTCAGTTTTCAACTTTTGAATTGTAGACAGAACCTGAGGTGTTATCAACAAAGCATCATCGTGCATGTGGCACAGCTTCTTGATAGCGTTCAAAATAGCGGCGGCAGCTGCCACCATTCGCCTTGAGCTTCGTCCTGTAACTATGTCTCCGTTTGGCAGCTGAAGAGCCATAACTACAACGTTCTCATATCTCTCGTCGGACTGCCTCTTAAATTCCATATATTCCCTTGCCGGCTTAACGACGACTCTGTCCTCTACAGTTCTTCCCACCTCATTCATGAGAAGCTGGGATCTCTCCAGGGAAGACTCGCTTATCTTTCCCTTCTTGTAGTCACACTTAGCGATCAAATACCTCCTGATTATTTCCTGGCAAGCCGCTTCCCTGCATATTTCATCATCAGTGATGGCATATCCTGCCATGTTTACCCCCATATCTGTAGGAGATTTGTATTCAGATGGCTTCTGGGTAATTTCCTCTATGATTCTCTTGACCACCGGGAATACTTCAACGTCCCTGTTGTAGTTTACAGTCATCTCCCCGTAGGCTTCTAAATGGAATGGGTCTATCATGTTTACATCTTTGAGGTCAGCGGTAGCTGCCTCATAGGCGATGTTAACAGGGTGCTTTAAGGGTAGGTTCCACACAGGGAAGGTCTCAAACTTTGCATATCTGACCTTTCTGCCCCTTATTTCTTCATGATAGAGCTGAGATAGGCAAGTCGCCAGCTTGCCGCTTCCTCCACCGGGGCCTGTAACCACAACGAGAGGCTTCTCCACTTCAATGTATGGATTTGCCCCGTAACCTTCCTCGCTTACTATGATTTCAACATCTGTAGGATACCCTTTGGTAAATGTGTGCTTGTAGGTTTTGATTCCCCTTCGCTCCAGCTTCGCAATGAACATGTTTACAGATGGAGCATCTTCGTATCTTGTTACCACTACGCTATTTATGGATAAGTCGTACTTCCTGAATGTGTCGATCAGTCTTAGAACCTCCAGATCATATGTGATTCCGAAGTCCTGTCTCGTCTTATTAGTCATTATATCTCCTGCATATATGCAGATGATAACTTCAGCCTGATCTTTGAGGTTTGCAAGAAGCTTGATCTTAGCATTCTCGTCAAATCCCGGTAACACTCTCATGGCGTGTTTGTCGTGGACAAGTTTTCCACCAAATTCCAGGTACAGCCTCTCGCTGTCTCCCGACTTAATTCTTTCCAAGATGTGGTTTGACTGCATTTCAAGATACTTTTGGGGGTCAAAGCCTATTTCCATGTGTTTGTTTCTCCTTTACCTTTACTTGATTATTTAATTTTAATTTTGATTTTAATCTTGACTTTAAAAATATATTTTAATTTTTACATAGAAATACACCCTTTAACTTTCAAACACTCAGATAAAGGGTGAATCATTGCTAACTAGTCAGTAACGCTTATCTTAATCGTGTTCCTACCGTCCATGAGTCCGTCAAGGCTTATGTGGTAATCAATATCCACATCTCCGTAGCCATTCTCATCCAATCTGTTGTTCACATGATTGGTGAGGACTTCAAGAGGAATCATGCCCATAGGAGTCTCGTACTCGCTAAAGTATCGTTTGCCTTTCTCAAATACAATCTCATCTGTGCTTCTGTTATCTCCGGTCCTTCTCATCTTCACTCTATGATCGTCCAAAATTAATGTTGTCATGCAACCATCCAGACCTGAAAGTGGAGATTCATCATACAACAGATAAGTCTTTCCGTTCCTTCTATATAGCTTTCCTTCAGTTATTATTTCAACGTTCCCATCGGAGTCTTCAGGCATTCCGAATTCTCCTCCCGAAATTTTCAGTGTCACATTCTTCATATCTACCACTCCAATCTATCAAATCAATTACCTGCCCTTGCCTTTCTACAGGAATACATCATTATCATTTATTTAAATGATACCACAAAACTCAATAACTTAAAACCTTTACTTATGTCTACTTATCATGGTATACTAGGTTGACAATCAAAGAAAATCATAGGAGAAATATATCTGTTTTGAGCAATCCATTTCGAAAGTTTCCGCTCAAAAAAAACGAAAATTTTCAGTAATCCTACGTTTTTCTATCCATAGGGAGGATTAAATGTTAACTAGAACTAAAGTTTTAAATATATTGATGGCAGAAGACATAGGTTATCACTCCGGTCAGGAGCTGGGAAAACGTCTAGGGGTTTCCAGAAACGCTGTGTGGAAGTCCATAGAACAGCTCAGAGAAGACGGTTACGAAATCGAAAGTCGTCCTCGTGTTGGTTATAAGCTGGTGGGCGGAACCCACAGTCTAACTGAGAGTTCAATCCTTTCTCATTTAAAATCTCCTGCAAACCTTTATGTGTTCGACAGCATCGATTCCACCAACAACTTTGCAAACAACCACTCTGATGAAATCAAGGAAGACAAACCTCTATTTGTAATCGCCAACAAGCAAACTAGCGGCCGAGGCCGCATGGGTAGAGAGTTCTTCTCCCCTGCAGGAACGGGAATCTACATGACCATCGGTATCAAGCCTAAATTTGCAATAGATAAGGCTCTCTTTGTGACAATTGCAACTGCCGTAGCAGTATCCAAAGCCATTGAAGAGATAGCCCCTGTCAAAGCAAAGATTAAATGGGTTAACGATATTTTCATCGGCAACAAGAAAGTCTGCGGAATTTTAACTGAAGCAGGAGCAAACCTTGAAACCGGGAAAATCGACAAAATACTCATAGGTATTGGTATCAACTGTTTCAATCCTTCCTCCATGCCTGACGACATAAAGAACATCGCAGGTGCAATTTCTAAAACCAGAAACACTTTCTCAAGGAGCAAGTTAGCTGCTCTTGTCTACGATAATACCGTGGAAATATTGAAGGAGCTGGAGCCTAGAGAGCAGACAATAACCGCAATGTTTGAAACTCCAATAGGTGGAAACACAGGGCCTAAATTCTTGCAGGATTACAGACTGAGATCCAATGTACTTGGAAAACGCATTTCTGTTTTTCCTCATCCGGGAGCCGATCCGATTTCTGCTAACGCCATCGATATTGATGACAATGGCGGTCTTGTAGTGGAATACATGGAGGGTCCCAAGATGAGGCAGATCGAATCCCTTACCACGGGAGAAATCAGCATAAAAATTGATTAACCGGAACTTGAAAATATTCACCACCGAAAATTTAGCATCAAAATCGGTAAAAGAAATGATTGCATTCTAATTAGTAACAATAAAATTCAGCCGCCTGTGGATTCTATCTACCGGGCGGCTGATTGGCTATCTCCACTATCTGCAACTTAGAACAGCGACTTAGAAAGTTGGTACAACAGCCTTTCCATACTTTTTCTCTATGAACTTCTTTACCTTATCGGAAGTCATGGCCTTGTACAGAGCCTTTGACTTCTCGCTCTTTTCATTCCCCTTCTTAACAGCAACCACGTTGGCATAAGTTGTAGCTGCCTCACTATCTGAGGATTCAAAAGCGATAGCTGTGTCCTCCTTAAGACCTGCACTAAGTGCATAGTTTCCATTTACAACACCCATGGCAACTGATGACATACTCCTTGGAATTACAGCAGCCTCAAGCTCAACAATCTCAAGATTCTTCGGATTTTCAACAATGTCCTGTTTTGTTGCGGTAAGACCTGCATCCTTCTTGAGCTTAATCAGCCCTTGAGCCTCCAAAAGCAGCAAAGCACGCGCCTCATTTGTCGTGTCATTAGGAACAGCTATTTTGTCCCCGTCAGAAAGCTCGTCTATACTCTTCTTTTCGCCCTGATATAGACCCAGAGGTTCGTAGTGAATAGTTCCTAAGCTTACGAGCTTGGTTCCCTGCTTTTCGTTGAACTCATCCATGTAAGGCTTGTGCTGGAAGTAGTTGGCATCTATATCACCTGCGTCAAGAGCCTTGTTTGGCTGAACGTAATCTTGAAATTCCACGATTTCCAGGTCATAACCCTCTTTCTCAAGCTCCGACTTTGCCTCCTCGAGGATCTCTGCGTGAGGAGCAGGGCTTGCACCTACCTTAATCTTTTTGTCCCCCTTGTCTTTCTCTCCGCAGCCTGTGATTACAAATACACCCACAACCAAAGTGATGGCAATCGCCACGGCCAAAAATCTGTTTCTCTTTAATTCCATTTTTCTATTTTCCTTCCATTTTAAAATTTTAATAACCCAATACTAATACCCCTAAAATTTGTGTCAAATCACAAAATTTTCAATTAAATTCTGTTGTCTATCCTCCTTGAAATCCACATGCCCAATTCCTGAAGAATCTGAACTAAGATTACGATTACAGCAATGGTTATCCATTGAACTTCTGCGTTGAATTTATACAGTCCATAGTTTATTGCGACAGCTCCGAGGCCGGCACCTCCCACTATACCTGCCATAGCAGAATAACCTAGAATAGTAACAAGGGCTACCACACTTCCTACCAGTATAGCAGGCTTTGCCTCAGTGAGCATCACCTTCCTGACAATCTGCCAGTCGCTGGCTCCCATGGACTGAGCTGCCTCAATCACTCCTGAATCAATTTCCAATACCGATCCCTCAACAAGCCTTGCAATAAAAGGCGTTGCAGAGACAACAAGGGGCACTATCGTTGCCGCGATTCCTATAGTTGTACCTGTAATAAGCTGTGTAAACGGGCTTATGGCAATGAGCAAAATCAGAAATGGAACAGCTCTGAATATATTTATCAGGGTACCCAAAATCACATTAACAACCGGATTCGGTCTAATCCCATTCTTTCCTGTAACTACAAGGGCTATCCCAAGGGGTAAACCGAATATATATGCAAACAGGGTGGACACCAGCGTCATGTACAAAGTATTGAGACTCTGTACGGCTAACATGCTAAACATCTATACCCACCTCCTCAATCTCATCAAATTTAATTCCTTGGCTCTTGAGGAACTCCAGCTGTTTATCCGCAGCCTTCCTGTCCTCTGAGAGCTGTATGATCATCTGACCCACAGAAACCCCGTCTATATTCTGTACATTCGCATAAATTATATTCACAGGCTCCCCGCAGTTCATAACCATATTGCTTATAACAGGCTCAAATGTGGATCTGCCGTCAAAGACCATACGAACAAGGCGTTTTCCGCTGTAGGTTGTGGTCATAGTTCTTCCCGGGAATACGAGTTTCTTTGCTGCCTCGGTCTGGGGGTTTGCAAAAATTTCGCTCACAGGTCCGGTTTCCGCAATCACCCCGTTGTCGATGATGGCCACAGTGTGACATATCTGCTGAATGACACTCATCTCGTGAGTAATTATAACAATTGTAATGCCGTATTCCTCATTTATCCTCTTGAGAAGGGACAAAATAGCTCGCGTCGTTTTCGGGTCAAGGGCACTTGTGGCTTCGTCGCACAAAAGAACTTTCGGATTTGTAGCAAGGGCTCTTGCTATGGCAATCCTCTGCTTCTGTCCCCCGGAAAGCTGTGATGGATAAGCCTTCGCCTTATCGGAGAGCTCCACCACCTCAAGCAGCTGTTTTGCTCTGGAAACTGCTTCAGCCTTAGGCACACCGGCAATTTCAAGTGGGAAACAGATATTTTCGAGGCAATTTCTCTGCATGAGGAGGTTGAACTGCTGGAATATCATAGCTATCTCCCGCCTCTTGAGGTTTAAATCCTTCTTGCTTAGGGACATCATGTCCACTCCATCTACCATGACACGCCCGGAAGTCGGCCTCTCCAGAAGATTCATGCACCTTACTATGGTGCTCTTTCCGGCACCTGAAAGTCCAATGATTCCAAAGATTTCTCCCTTGGAAATAGACAGGTCGATTCCCTTTAGAGCCTGAACCGTGTTAGACTTGGATTTGAAGGTCTTAACCAAACCCTCAAGTTTGATAATCGGCGCCTTGTCCGAAGGGCTCCCCTTATCGTATCCTGCATCCTGCGGCCTGTGATCCATAATCTCAAACGCAACCGGCCTAGTTCCCTCTTCATCAGTTTTCATCGTAAGCTTGTATCCACTCCCTGGCGGTGGAATAAGATCCCACCAAGTTTTCCCCTTATCCGGAAAGTACTCGCCGAGGATCGCTGCAATTACTCCCCCATGAAGGACCGCAACTGAGCAGATTTCTTTTGATGAATTTGAATTTTTCACTCTCTCACCGTGGATTCTAAAGAGTTCCTTTGCCCCCCTGCTGACCCTGCGATGAAAATCGTTTCTGGACTCTCCGCCGGGGGAGGAAACATCCCATGTTTCATCGAAAACCCATTCTTTGAACTCAGGGTCATCCTCCAGTTCCTCATAGGTATGCATCTCAAAAGAGCCGAAATTCATCTCGTTGAGATCTTTTATTTCTGTGCTCTTTCTTTCCCCAAACAAAATCTCCAAGGTCTCCTTCGTACGTGAAAGCCCTGAAGTAAAAAATTCATAATCATCCCCGGCAGGATAAGGGTTATCCCTTGCAATAAGCTCCAGCTCACGCCTACCCTGTGGTGAAAGTGATATGTCCGACGCACCGTAGTACCATCGCTTTTGATTGCCCTTGGTAATCCCGTGCCGGATTATGTAAATGATTGACTCCATCGAAATTTCCTTCCTATATAAATTACAAAACACCCGGCTTACCCCTCCTACTGGTCGGTAAAATCGAAGATTCCTCTCCCCGGCGTTTCTAACAACTCTCATCTATTCAAATTTAAATCGCGGCTACTTGAGCCGCATCGGTATACCACAAAACACCCTTTCCACATGGTTGCATCTCTTCGCAAGGGCGATGAGCATTCTTCCGTGGTTTTCCCGCCAAGATCTCTCCAAGGCATCCATGGGAACTATGCCACAAGAAATATCCCTAGCTATGAAAATCTTTTTTTCAAGGTCTTCCGCCGGAGTCTTGTGGATTAACCTCATAAGAGTCTCCTCTGGATTTTCTCCCTTTTCTTCTACAGCTCTTGAAAAGTTTTCAAGACCGTATATTACGGTTTTTCCCATATCTATTTCTCCACTCCCCCTGAGGCAGTGAAAAACGTCCTCTTCTCTTAAATTATATTCTTTAAGGGCATATTCAAGTTTGCCTTGATATGCTCCCCCAAATATCAGTTTCATACACACTCCTAATTTATCTATCAAGCCTGATTAAGTTGAATCGCACCTAGGCCTAGTCAAGCCTGGTAATGCCGGCACTTTTGTGTCAAACCAGCAAGGCCACTATTAAGATCCCCACTAGCTCTGACAAGCAGAGACTGAACCCCGAAATGTCGCCACTCATGCCACCCAGCTGTTTTGTTGCGTGGGCTATTAATATCCCCGAGGCTAAAACCATTCCTGCTGTCAATATCAATGGGAAATACACTAAATCTCCCATTAGGACAGAAAGCCCCATGCTGCAAGCGATGCCTATGACAGCCAAGACGATTGTCATTATTAGAGCATTTCTTCTCTGGGCACCTGTGAAGCCGTCACGATACTGGCTGTGACCTATGGGCTTTAACGTCAAAACCCAGATAGCAGACATGGTTCGACTGATTACAGGGATGAGGAAGATTCCCCACAGCGGCGCTCTCCTTAGTGATAATACGAAAATCACCACCCACCATGCAATCAGAAGTACAACGGAGATGACGGAGAATGCTCCCACCGTTGAATCTTTAAGGATTCTTTGGCGCTCTGCCATGTCCCTTCTCGACAGAAGGGCGTCACAGGTATCCATAAATCCATCGAGGTGAAAGAATCCGCTTATGAAAAAAATGAATGTCATGGCTGCGATGCTTTCTATGTATATGGGGAGGCCAACATACTTAAGGGCAAGACTCCAAACGCACCACAAGGCTCCCGTCACCATTCCAACGGCAGGCAGGAAGGCCAGCATGTAGTGTCGCTGTTTGTCGTCCCATTTTTTGTATGGGCACGGAAGTGCCAGAAAGTACCCCCACGCCATGAAAAATGCCGTAACTATCTTCATCTTTCTCCCTTTATTTTTTGCTCAGATTCATCCATGACATGATTTGATTCACCGCTGTCTTACTTATTTTCGCCCTTAAATTCAATCACTTGACCTGCCGATACTTCCACGACTTTATCGTATCTTTCAGCAAGGAAGCGTTCCAGCAGAGCAAGATTTTCACGATACTTCTCTGTTATATTGTCAAAATCAAAGCCGTCGCAATTTATGAAATCAGATACCATGACTATATCTTCCGCATAATTTGAAAATGTAAGAAGATCCTCCTTCACGTCTTCCAGAACGTCTAGGTTCATCTTCCCATCAGGCCTGAACATATTGTTCCCAAGGAGTGCCGTTAAGCTGTCTACGAGAAACACACCGGAGTCAGAGCAATTGTCGATCCCATTACGCCTTGGAGAGTAATTGTCGATCCCATTACACCTTGATTGGTGACTTGCCTTCTCCGCTAGCAGATGATATGCATTCTCCGGAGTGGTACTGTTTTGTTCCAAAAATATCCTCGAAAGCTTCAGTGGTTCTTCTATGGTTACAAATCCCCAGCCGGACCTTTCCCTCACATGCCTTTCGATTCGCTCTCTGTCCTCCCTATCCACAGGTTCCATGGTTGCCACGTAATAAAGAGGTGAGTTTTTCTCCCGGGCAAGGGTCTTAGCTACCCTTTGAGCATACATGGATTTACCGTTTTTTGCTCCACCGCTTATGAGCATCCTCATAGCCTTCCTCCTTGACTTCCTCTTTGACCTCCTCTTTGCAAACCCTATGTAAAAAGATTCTTCTCCCTGATTTCCGTCATATAGTCGTCGTTGATTTCCCCTTCTTCAAAAGTCGCCATTTCGCAAATGATTGAAGAAGCAGTCTCCAAAATATTGAAAGCTATAGGGCAACCGCTTCCTTCACCAAGTCTCATTCGAAGGTCGAAAAGGGGATAAAGTCCCAAAGACTCCATGGCGACCTCATATCCTGTCTCCTTGGATTTATGAGAAGCAAACATAAAATCAGTAATTCCCGGTGCAATAGCCTTAGCGGCAAGGGCTGAAACAATCGAAATAACTCCGTCCACCACAACCGGCATCCTGTAGATTCCTGCACCTAGAAAAGCACCTGCCATGGCGCATATATCGTATCCACCTACGTGAGCTAGAATATCCAGTACATCATATCCCTCTTCGATACATTTCTTGCTGGCTTCCCTGACTATGGAAATCTTCTTCTTCAATCCCTCGTCTTTAAGTCCTCCCCCTCTTCCCACTGCATCTTCTGCAGGGATTTTTGTAAGAGCGCACAAAACAGCTGAACTGGTGGTGGTGTTTCCGATGCCCATCTCTCCCACTCCGAAAGCATCTACTCCTGAGTCTTTGATTGCCTTTGCAGCTTCTATTCCTACGAGTATTGCCTTGACTGCATCCTCCCTTGTCATGGCCGGTCCCTTGGCCAAATTCTGAGTACCGTTAGCCAATCGTCTATTTACGATTTCTCTTGGAATCTCGCCGTTTTTGTCTAACATATTCTCAGTGTACAGACTCTCTGGGATGGGCATTGCTACGCCCACGTCGATGACAAGAAGTGGTATGTTAAAGTGCTTGGCCATGGTGCCAACACCTGTAAGTCTACGGGTAAAGTTTATGGTTTGTGCAAGAGTCACAGACTGGGGAGCTGAAGCGATGCCCTCTTCAACGACTCCGTTGTCTGCGCACATGACTGCTACTGCAAACTTCCTTATGGGAGTCTTTACTTTTCCTGTTATGCCGGCAACTTTTGCGGAGATATCCTCCAGCCTTCCAAGGCTTCCCGGCGGTTTAACAAGATAGTCCTGTCTGTGTTTAGTTTCCTCCATCGCTTCTTCAAAAGGCCTGCCGATTTGGGCTACAAGACCTCTTAATTTTTCCTCTTGTGTTTCCATATACTTCTGTCCTCTCTAGTGGCCTTGGGGATTTTCGGGGTCGGTCCAGCCAGACTTATCTGCATGCTTTCCCCGGGTCCCCGAGCCATTTATATAGGTTTTCTTATAGCATTCCATGCCATTTAATTCTAGCATAAAAACTTTTTTAATGCTAGAATTACAATAGAGTTTTGTATAAAAAACCATTATAAAGGGATGAAAAGGAGATTGTTTAATGAAGGTATTTGTGATTACAGAAGATGTGAATCCTCAAATGATTCAAAACCACCTGGATGATAGCATGGAGTTTCACAACTTACCATGTAAAACTGAAGAAGAGATCGTGGATAAATGTCAGGAGGCTGAGTGTATTGTAACTGTCTACGAGCCTTTAACATCCAATGTTCTTGATAAGCTTCCTAATCTTAAATATATATGTTCTGCTGCAATAGGATTCAATAATATAGATGTAAAGCATGCTGTGAATAATGGGGTTTTCGTTTCCAATAATCCCTTCTATTGCATAGAAGAGGTTGCCGATCACACCTTGAGTTTAGCCCTTGATTTAGTGAGAAAAACATCTCTTTTCAACAGAGATGTAAAGGAAAAGAAGATCTGGGACTATCAAGCATACGGCAATAGCCTTCTCCGAATGAGTTCTCAGGTGATAGGACTTATCGGTTTCGGAGGAATTGCAAGGGAGGTAGCCAAAAGGTTTCTCGGCTTCGGATGCAAAATATTAGCATATGATCCCTTCGTAAAGGATAGTGTCTTTGAGGATATGGGCGTATCTAAGGCAACCCTTGATGAGGTAAAGGAAAATGCCGATATAATTTCCATACATTTACCACTCAATGAAGAAACTGATAGAATGATAAACCGTGACTTTTTTTCCAGTCTCACCAAAAGCCCATTCCTGATAAATTGTAGCAGAGGTCAGCTCATCGATCAGTCAGCTATTACAGATGCACTTGATAATGAATATATCAAAGGAATAGCCCTTGATGTCCTCGACGACGAGTACCCTAAGCTCGAGGAAATCGACTTTATCGAGGATGACAGGGTTGTAATTACACCCCATGTAGCCTTTTTCTCAAAGTCATCTATAGATGAGGCAGATTACAATGTTGCAGACTACATCAACAAGTTCTGCAAAGGCGATATAGATAAGATTCCAATGGTTGGCAAGCCATCGAAATAATTACAAAGTGTTCATTTTTATCTATAGATTGACACTAAGTTTACACACTATTTGAAAAGAAGATTAATTTGAGAAAGAGGTTTAATTATGAGCAAACAAATGCGCAGTAACATTTTACTACTTATCACTGCTTTCATCTGGGGTTCTGCATTCGTGGCTCAGGTAAAGGGCGTTGATTACTTGAGTGCCTATGCTTTCAACGGAGTCAGATCCATCATAGGAGGTCTTGGACTTATTCCCGTAATCTACTTCCTTGACAGGAGAAAGACTGTGGAGGCAGATGAACCAAAGCCTGACATCAAATCAGCGAAAGGGAAAAAATTCCTGTTCCTTGGAGGACTATTGACAGGTTTCGCCCTGTTTATAGGGGCATCCTTTCAGCAGCTAGGAATTTCTGCCGGAACAGGTTCCGGTAAAGCGGGTTTCATAACATCCCTTTATATAGTAATCGTTCCTGTCTTGGGAATCTTCCTGAAAAAGAAAGTTAAACTTATCATATGGTTCTGTGTTTTCCTTGCCGCTGTTGGACTTTATCTTTTAAGTATCAAGGGAGATTTCAGTTTTGAAGACGGTGACTTTCTTGTATTCATATGTGCATTTGGATATTCTCTGCACATCTTGATCGTAGATTACTTTTCACCTAGAACAGATGGCGTAAGGATGTCAATGATACAATTCTTCGTATGTGGTATATTGAGCCTTATAGCAAACTTCATCTTTACACCTAAAGGTTTCACTCTTGAGAATATTTGGGCATGTATAATCCCTCTGCTATATACAGGAATCCTTTCATCAGGTGTTGGTTATACCCTACAGATCGTTGCCCAAAAGGATGCTGAGCCTGCAATAGCATCTTTGCTTATGAGTCTTGAATCCGTATTTGCATTAATATCCGGAATGATAGTTCTAGGAGAAACATTGACTTTCAAGGAGTCCATCGGTTGCCTGATGATGTTTGCTGCTGTAATAATATCTCAGCTACCTTCAAGACAGGCGTTGGCAAACATTATGAAGCGTGGTAGAAACTAAGAGCAATGCCGGCTTGCAAAATTGGTAAAGATTATTAGAGAACAGCAATCAAAATTATAGAATATAATAGTACGCCTTAGTTATAGCTGTATGCTTAGAATCAAAAGAGTATCCTTCTCAGGGCACCATGCCCTTTGAAAAGGATACTCTTTTTAATATTTTGTTGCCTCCCTGCAAATCTCCCCATAGAAACAGGGCATGGCAAGTCATGGCTACATCAACTATAATTTTAGAACTAGAACGAAACGAGCAAGTTCGTTAGAAGAGTTACCAGTGGAATAGCGATTATAGTTCTCTCGATGAACACAAGGAATAGATGCCAAACATTTACAGGAACCCTTGATTTGAGAACAATAAGGCCAACCTCTGTCATATAAATGATCTGAAGAAGTGATACAGCTCCCATGATAAATCTTGTCTTTTCGATTGGGAAGTCTGCCAGCATGAGCGGCGGTATGTACATATCTGTAAATCCAACTATTGCAGTCGGTGCCACTTCCTTAGCTCCCTCGATACCAAACAGGTTTAGATACCACCCGAAAGGAACGGAGATAATATCGAATAGGGATGTATATTCAACCAGAATCAAAACTATGGTTCCCCATGCCATTACAATTGGCACAAGGTCAAAGAACATGCTGGAATAAACGTGTAGACCCTGCTGTATCACATGCTTACCATTGGTTTCTGCAGCACGATGGCCTGCAAGGTTTAGAGCCCACTGCATTTTGGAAACTCCATGAGGAAGCTCCTCGTTTATCTGCTTTCCTGCTATTTTGTCGTACTCATCAGGAATTCTTGATAGAGGCGGGATTCTGGAAACGACCATCGCCAAAACAATTCCGCAAAGTAAGTTGATTAAATAGAATACGCTGAACTTCTCATCCACTCCGATGAGTTTTGCGATTACAAAACAAAATGGTATGGATACAAATGAGAAGTTACAAGAAATCGTGGCAGCCTCCCTGCCGCTGTAATAACCTGTCTCGTACTGCCTTGTAGTTAATATCGCCGCAGCATTAGATGTTCCCAGCCAGGATGTCATAAGGTCAATGGCGGACCTTCCCGGAACTGTGAATAATGGCTTAACAACTTTTCTGATTAGAACTCCGACAAATTCCATGATTCCAAAGTCTGTGAGGAGTGGCATGGTAAACGCGATGCATAAAACAACTGAAACCAGTGTAGAGGCGACGCCCATCATGGATCCCCCTGTGGAATCTGAATAAATCATCTTCGGACCGACTTTAAAATATACCATGTATACCACAACCAGTCCTATGATTCTGCTAACAAAATACAGTGGTTGCGGAGTGAATAATTTCCTCAAAGCTTCGTGGTCGCTTATGAATTTCGGTTTAAAAATCATATTGATTATTGTTACTACGGCTGAAATGGTTGTAAACACCATTACGGCAATGACTGACCAATTAATGGTATCTGTCTTTAGCCAGCCTGTAACATAGTCGATTACAATACCTATCGGAATTGTAAATGTATTGTCCTTCGGCACAGGAATTAGGAATAAGAACACGCCCACAAGGGAAGCGATTACAAACTTCCATATATTCTTAGATGCCACAGGAGTCATTTCGAATTCGTTGTGCATATTTTTTTCTTCTGTCATAACGGCTCCTTTTCAATTTACTGAAATTCTTCAATTTTTTCGATTCGATCGAATGCCTCTTTGAGAGTATCAACATTAACTGTGCAAGCGATTCTCACAAAGCCCTCTCCACACTCTCCAAAAGCATTTCCAGGCAACATGAGTACATGAGCTTTCTTTAGAATAAGATCGCAGGCTTCAACGCTGGAAAGGCCACTCTTCTTGATGTTCATGAAGAGATAAAAGCTACCCTTAGGTGGTGTGAGAACAGATAACTTTGGAATTTCGTTGATCCTATCTGCAGCATAAAACATTCTCTTCTTATATTCTTCAATCATCGGTGGCTGTACTTCTTTTCTATGTCTAAGGGCATAGATTCCTGCACGCTGGGAAATGGAAGGTGCGGTAAATACAACGTTCTCATTTATCTGTTGAATGATCTGAATTATGTAATCAGGAGCGATGATATTACCTACTCTCCAGCCAGTCATTGTGAAGTTCTTAGAGAAGGAGTTCAAGATTATGGTTCTTTCCTTCATCTTTGGAAGGGAAGCAAATGGAATGAACTCTCTCTGATAGCTGAATGAGGTGTATATATCATCAGCTATTACTATGAGATCATGCTCCTCTGCAATTGCAGCAATTTTCTTCATGCTCTCCATGCTAAGGGCATTTCCTGTGGGGTTGCTCGGAGAATTGATAATCAATGCTTTAGTTCTCTCTGTAATCAGTGACTCAAGTCTCTCGGTATTTATCTGGAAATCTTCTTCCTCGTAGGTCGGAAGCTCCACAGGGATACCTCTTGCTAGCTCAACCTGCTGTGGATAGGGTGTAAAATACGGTGCTTGCATGATAACTTCGTCACCCTCGTCCAAAATTGCTTCGAGTGCGAGATACATTCCTAGGCAGGCAGAAGCTGATACGAAAATTTCTTCGTCCTTTACATCCATATCATATTCTTCTTTATAAAATTTAATGATTTCATCACGCAATTCAGGATCTCCCCTGAAATCCGTGTACTTGGTGTGACCTTTCTTGGCATCTTCAAAAGCGCCATTGATGATAATATCGTGAGTAATCAAATCCGGATCACCAAGACTCAGATTGATTACATCATCAAAGGATTTAGCCATCACGTCCGACTGTCCCATGGCTGTGCTTTGGTCTTTCCAATAACGCTTAGCAATAAATCGATGTTTCATTATGTTTCCTCCTCTTCATTCTAATCTTCACCTTGCCACTTCGCTCACCGCTGTGTTAAAGTGAAGTGGTTTTAATTATAACACAATTCTTTACATCTTTACCACAGTTAAATTTTAAAGTAATCTTTGGTTTATTCGCTATTCCCTTTTAGAGCCATCTAATATATAATTACTAATGTAAGTGGAGCTTTTCCACTGAATTTTTATTTTCAATTATATTTCAAACATTTAAACATTTAGAAGGAGTTATCATTATGGAACAGTTCTTTAAGCTGAAGGAACATGGCACGAATGTGAAAACAGAATTCATCGCCGGTGCCACTACCTTCTTATCCATGGTTTATATCTTGGCTGTAAATCCAAGCATATTGGCCGCATCCGGAATGGACAGCGGAGCAGTTTTTACGGCAACCGCAGTGTCCGCTTGTGCTGCTACTTTGTTCATGGCATTCTTTGCAAACTACCCTGTAGCCCTTGCCTCGGGTATGGGACTTAACGCATATTTTGCCTTCACAGTATGTGGCGAACTTGCTGAAAAAGGCATCAAGGATCCTTGGAAGATCGCCTTGGCAGCTGTTTTGTTTGAGGGTATCATTTTCATAGCGCTATCCCTTGTAAATTTCAGAGAGAAGCTTGTTAACGACGTGCCTGCAAATCTGAAATTCGGTATCACTGCCGGGATCGGTCTTTTCATTGCAATTATTGGGCTTAAGGGTGCCGGAATCGTTGCAGGAAGTCAGGCGACTCTTGTGGATCTTGGACAGGTAAGCTCCCCTCAGTTCGTTTTGGCGATGGTGGGTCTTGTTATCGTTGCAGTTCTCCATCACTACCAGGTTCACGGATATATTCTCATAGGAGTTTTGGCAACATGGGTTCTGGGAATGATCTCACAGGCTGCCGGTTGGTACCAGATAAATCCTGAAGCCGGAGCTTTCTCCCTATATCCAACACTGGGCAAAAGTTTAATACCGGCGGCACCATATATTTTTGAGTTTGACTTTTCTTGGATCGCAGGGAATATAGTGAACTTCCTGGTAATAGTGTTCTCATTCCTCTTTGTGGATCTATTTGATACTGTAGGAACTTTGATAGGAGTTGCAGAGAAAGGAAACCTTTTGGATGATAAGGGACACCTGCCTAAGGTAAAGGGTGCTCTCCTCGCTGATGCCTGTGGTACCGTTCTAGGTGCTTGCCTTGGAACTTCAACTGTTACATCATATGTGGAATCAAGTGCCGGAGTTGCCAACGGTGGCAGAACCGGACTATCTTCTGTTGTAACTGCAGGATTTTTCCTGATTTCCCTGTTCTTTGCACCGGTATTCCTGGCTATACCGTCCTTTGCTACTACCCCTGCTCTAGTTTGGGTAGGTCTTCTCATGATGAGCTCAATCAAGAGAATGACATTTGAAGGAGATATTGCAGACGTCTTTGGAGGTTTTATGGCTGTAATCATGATGCCATTCACTTACTCAATTGCCAATGGTATCATGTTCGGAATCTTGACATGGGTTATACTTAAGGTTCTCACAGCAAAGGTTAAGGACATTCCACCTGTAATGTGGGTAGCTGCTCTATTGTTTGCAATCAGGCTCTACACACTATCCTAGAAGCTAAAAGGAGATGAGTTAGATGTTTTATGAAATGGAAATCTGTGGCATCAAGAGGAATCTACAGCTCTTCCCTGTTACAGATGATACTGCAATAGCAGCCTTCATACTTTTTGGAGATGTGGAAATCACTAAGGCGACAGCTAAAGCTCTTCTTGAGAGAGCACCTGAGTTCGATGTAATCCTCACTGCAGAGTCTAAGGGAATTCCCCTAGCATATGAAATGGCAAGACAAGCAAATACAGATGACTATGTTGTTGCCAGAAAGAAAACGAAGTTATATATGGAAGATGTGGTGAAAATTGAAGTAAAGTCCATCACCTCTGACTATATCCAGACTCTGTACCTTGGAAAGAGAGAGCAAGATTTGATTCGTGGAAAGAGAGTTCTCATTGTGGATGATGTGATAAGCACAGGGCAATCCCTTTCTTCCCTTGAAGCCCTTGTAGAAAAAGTGGGCGGAAATATTGTTGGTCGCATGTGCGTACTGGCCGAGGGGGATGCCGCCAAGCGTGATGATATCACCTTTCTAGAGGAACTTCCACTGTTTAACAAGGATGGCTCAGTGAAATAAGGATAGAATCATAACCACCGGCTAAGCCGGTGGTTTTTTGTTCGCGTCTCTTTTTTTCGACGAACCGCCTCTAAAGATACAAAAATACCGCCTTCGTAAATCACCGAAGGCGGGCTTATTTTGAACGCTCCATCATTTACTTTTAGCCATTGCCCGCTGCATTTTTCGATCAGCATCCCTCTTAGCGATAGTATCTCTTTTGTCGTACAGCTTCTTACCCCTGGCGATGGCAATCTCCATCTTTGCCCTGCCCCTGTCGTTTAAGTATATTTTCAGAGGAATAAGGGTAACTCCACCGACCTTAAGGCGTCCTATCAGTTTATTTATCTCTCTCTTGTGAAGAAGAAGCTTCCTCGGTCTCAAGGGATCCACATTAAACCTGTTGCCCTGTTCATAAGGGCTCACATTCATCCCCAAAACAATAACTTCCCCATTTATTATCTTTCCATAGGCCTCCTTAATGCTGACACGCCCTTGCCTGATGGACTTTATCTCTGTCCCCGTCAGGACAATTCCCGCCTCATAAACTTCATCGATGAAGTACTCATGTCTGGCCTTCCTATTGCTCGCTAAAACCTTCATTTTTCAAACCTAAATTTATTCCAAAATATCAAATCTAAACAGGATGTCTAAACCTGTTACCTAAACCTACTGCCTAAACCATCGTCTTCACTGCCTTCATTTTATCAAAAGGCATATACCTGTACACAACCTTACCTAGGATTTTTCTCATAGGAATGGTGCCAACGTTGGCAGACCGGCTATCTGTACTGTGAAGTCTATTATCTCCCACACAGAAATAATGACCTCTTTCCACCGTCACCTCAGGCATATTGTAGCCTTCCATCCCCTCAAGGCTCACATTGTCCACAAGTTCCTTTCCGTCCACAAGGATTCGACCCTCTTCAATCCTGATTTTCTCTCCGGGCAAGGCCAAAATTCTCTTAATCAGATATTTGCTCCTTCCCCTGTCGTCCTTGAGTTTAGATTTAAAGACAATGATGTCTCCCCTTTCAGGAGGCGTCCTCTTGTAGGCCACACGACTTACAAACACACCATCACCCGAGCTCAGAGTTGGCTCCATAGACCTGCCCGAAACATTTACCGGCCTTACAAACTGCATGAGTATGAAACTCACCGCCGCTGCAATTACAATTTCTTTAACGAAAGTCTTCATACAAACCCCTAAAATCCATCCGATGCCTCTTACTTAGAGCATTTACGGCTCTACTCTACGACGCTACTTAATTATTCCGATACTGTCAAACGGATATAACCTAACAATGGCTTTACCAACGATCCTATCCCTGTCCACCGGACCAACCTCGCTGCGCCTGCTATCTATGCTGACTGTCCTATTGTCTCCCATAACAAAATATTCGCCCTTCGGCACGGTGTAGTCTATCACCTCTCCCGGTGTACCTCCGTCATTGATGTACGGCTCATCCAGCACTTTACCGTTAACGTTGACTTCCCCGTCCTGAATATTGATAACATCTCCCGGAAGCCCTATAACCCTCTTTATTAAAAGCTTTTTGCTGCCTGACGGATTGTCCCTTTGAAGCGGAATGTCTGATTTGAAGATAATCACATCCCCCCTCTTAGGGTCACCTATTTTGTACGAAATCTTGCTGACAATGAGATAGTCCCCTCCGTAAAAGCTCGGTTCCATTGAATGTTCCTTTACTACGGTTGGGACAATGAGCTGCATTATGATAACTGCAAGGAAGGCAGCAATGATGATGCTCTTCATCCACTCCTTAAACTCCCCTCGCTTCACATCTTTCGGCGTCTTGGCTACAGGTTCATCCCCATCTACCACAGGCTCATTTCCATCAACACCAGCCTCAGGAGCAGTTTCATTTGTTTCATTATTTATATCAGCTTGAGATTCAGCATTTTCTGCTAACTTATTTTCGTTTTCCATTAAACAATATCCCCTTTGAATATCTTTTTGATTGCTTGCTTCATAACCTTATCCGGCTCTGCACGAAACTCCCTGCCTCCTAAATTTCCAAGGAGTCCGTCTTTTCCGGTTTCTAAGAATTTGAGTTTATAGGCACAGAGCATTTGATTTCTTATTTTTAAATCAGGCAATGTCTTCCCCTCATACTTTTCATCACCAAGCAAGGGATGACCTATGGATGAGAGATGTGCCCTTATCTGGTGTGTCCTTCCGGTTTTCAGATCGACTTCAAGCAATGAGTAATCTTCCCCGTTGTACTTACCTGTCTTTATGGGGTGAACGATAGTGTGAACTGATTTGCCTTCCAAAGTCTTGTCAGCATCAGCATGGACCTTTATGACACCTGAATTTTCAGTCTTCCTCATATAGCCCCTGATGTCCATATCCTCCCGGATAATCCCATGGCATATGGCCAAGTACTTCTTATCTACCTGCCTGTTCCTAAAAATCTCAGTAAGTGAACGCATCCCTTCTGCACTCTTACCAAAAGCCACAATACCTGATGTATTTCTGTCCAGTCTATTAGCCGGTGCTGGGGTAAATGTCCTTGAAACCCTTGGAACATAGCTGCCTGTTTCTATCAGGTAATCGATGACTTGATTTGTCAAATGATTTTTCTTTTCTCTGGAATCACCATGTGTCAAAAGTCCTTTTGGCTTGTTCACCAAAATAACATTCTCGTCTTCATAGATCGTCAAAAAATCTCGACCTACCTTGCCGCTACTTGCCCTAGGTTCTGTCTTTGAGAGAGCTTTGATTCTGTCATCGCTTAAATAGAGGGTGATAATATCTCCCTCCTCAACAAAAGAATCTATCTTTGCCCTTTTCCCATTGACCTTTACATCCTTTCTTATCATCTTGTAGATGCTACCAAGGGATGCTTTGGGCAGGTATTTTCGCAGGAAGCGGTCCAGTCGCTGACCTGCATCATCAGTCTTAATATCTATACTTAACACGCTTTACATTATACACTATGTCAATATAAAATGGAAATTCAAAAGGTATAAAATGCTGTTAATATTGAGATTTTTTCTGTTTTGTGTTAAATTTATATTATCAATTGGGATATCATAGGGGGATATATGAGACATTTAAGAGAATTTATATACGACAAAAGTGATATATTGGTTGCACTTGTTATACTTTTGATTGCCGGACTGCTGATTTTCTGGCGTTTTGAGGCAATTGCCGACTACCCTTCAACACTTGTTAAAAGTGGTGAAGTCCAGACTGCAAGGGAAGATTCCGATAAGGATAAGGCAAAGGACAATTCATCAAAATCCAAGGATGAGAAATCTGATGCCAATAAGGGTGGAGATAAGGATTCCAACAAGTCAAAAGATGACAGTAAGGACGGAACTCAAACTGATTCGAAGGACGGTGATAAGAGCAAAGAAAGCTCATCGGGAATATACGATGGCGGCGTGACCGGAAAGGCTACAACCGTTACTGTTCAGTCAGGCTCAGCATCTGAAGCTGCAAATAGCCTGGTCAGTGCAGGGTATTTTGATTCTTACGACGATTTCGTTTCAACTTGCCAATCAGTTGGAATTGATTCCGGCTCAATTAAAGCCGGCACCTTTAATATTCCGGCAGGTTCCAGCAAGGGTGATGTGGCTAAGATTGTTTGTGTGCTGTAATACTGTATCTTGCAATTTCAGTTTAGGTTTGGACGATTAGTTCATTTTAAGCTGAGTGTAACACTATTTTACTTAAGATTCAGTATTAAATATATTTTATATGCTATGAGGAGACAAGGAGGAAGAAATGGCATTAATTACAAGTGAGGAAATGTTCCGTAAAGCTTTAGAAGCTGATTACGCTATTGGAGCATTCAATGTTAACAACATGGAAATCATTCAAGGTATAGTTGAAGCGGCAGGAGAGGAAAACGCTCCCCTAATTCTGCAGGTTTCAGCAGGGGCAAGAAAGTACGCCAAGGCACCTTATTTGAGACATCTCGTTGAAGCTGCAATTGAAGATACCGGTGTTGATGTTTGCCTTCACCTTGACCACGGTGAGGACTTTGAAATCTGCAAGCAGTGTGTAGATGATGGCTTCACCTCTGTAATGATCGACGGATCAAAGCATCCATACGAAGAGAATATTGCCCTCACAAAGGAAGTAGTTGAATACGCTCACGCCCATGGCGTAGTTGTAGAGGCCGAGCTAGGTAGACTTGCAGGTATAGAAGATAATATCAATGTCGATGCACGTTCTGCAAGCTTTACAGACCCTGACGAAGCTGCTGAATTCGTTGAGAGAACCGGGGTTGACTCATTGGCAATCGCAATCGGCACAAGCCATGGTGCATACAAATTCAAGGGAGAACCTTATCTGGATTTTGAAAGGCTCAAGGAAATCCACAAGTTGATTCCTAATACTCCTTTAGTTCTTCACGGTGCTTCAACAGTTCTAAGGGAATTTGTTGACAGATGTAACGAGTACGGCGGAGAAATACCTGGGGCACAGGGAGTTCCTGAAGAGATGATCAAGGAAGCCGTAAAGCATGGAGTTTGCAAGGTGAATATCGATACGGACCTTAGACTTGCAATGACTGCGGAAATCAGACGTGTTCTTGTGGAGCAGCCTGAAGTATTCGACCCTCGTAAGTACCTCGGTCCTGGTAGAGATGCAATCAAGAAGATGGTTCAGCACAAGATCAGAAACGTACTGAATGCTTCAAACAGGAGATAGATGGCGCACCACGCCTATTTAAGCGTATACTGTAAACACATATAGTTAAACAAAATAGCAAGCCCATATCCTCCCGGATTTATTTGAAAATATTACCTCGGGAGAATATGGGCTTTTTGATTCCAAGATAAAGGGCCTGTCACTTCGGATTTCGCATCTAAAATTACAAAAAATCAAAAGGTGCTGAAAAGCCAAATCGGCAGAACCAGCACCTTTCGATATAACACCTATTTTGATAATTTCTAATTATAACTACTTCTTAACCATACCTTCCATAGCCTCATTTAGAAGATTTTCCTTCATATCCCAAAGCTTCTGGGACAGGTCTACATAGTACGTCTGAGGATTCTCAAAACGAAGAGTTTCATCCCAGAGGGTCTTCATCTGCTCTTCGCAATGCTTTCTCACATCCTGAATATCAGGACACTCGTATACGCACTCCCCATTTAAAAACAGCGGAACCCTCATATTCTTAGAGTAGAAATTTGTGAGAGTCTTCCTCTTCCATATAGCGTTTGGATCGAAGATCTCATATCCTTCATCTTCCCCAACTTCTTTTGGAACTTCCTCCCCATCAACAGTGATAACATCAGCCAAGGCCTTGTTATTATTCTTATCGAATAGACGGTAAAGAGTTTTGAATCCGGGATTAGTAATCTTCTCAACATTCTCAGAAACCTTAATCTTCGGAATGATGTTGCCATCTTTATCTTCTAGAGCAACCAGCTTGTAAACACCACCGAATACCGGTTCGGACTTAGCCGTAATCATCCTCTCACCAACACCGAAAGAATCAATCTTCGCACCCTCGAGAAGCACATCCCTGATTATGTATTCATCGAGACTGTTGGAAATAACTATTTTGCACTCCTTGAGGCCTGCATCATCCAGCATCTTCCTCGCCTTCTTGGTCAGATAGGCAATATCACCGCTGTCAATTCTGATACCCATACTCTTTGGCTTAAACTCTTTGAAGACCTTGATGGCTGCCGGCACACCGGATTTCAACACGTTATATGTGTCAACAAGCAAAACACAGTTCTCCGGATAAACCTTTGCATAGGCTGCAAAAGCTTCGTATTCGTTAGGAAACATCTGAACCCAACTGTGAGCCATGGTTCCTGTTGCCGGAACGTGATAATCCCTATCCGCCATCACGCAAGCTGTGGCAGAACAACCGGCAATATATGTAGCTCTTGCACCGTAAATTGCCGCAGAAGTTCCGTGGGCTCGCCTTGTACCAAACTCCATAACAGGTCTACCTGCCGCAGATCTTACGATTCTACTAGCCTTGGTTGCAATAAGACTTTGATGGTTGATGATGAGCAAAATCATAGATTCCACAAACTGCGCCTGAATCACAGGTCCCCTGACCGTAAGAATCGGCTCATGAGGGAAAATTGGGGTTCCCTCTTCAATAGACCACACATCGCAGCTGAATTTGAAATCTCGCAAATAGTCTAGGAACTTCTCGCTGAAGCAATTCTTCCCTCTGAGAAACTCAATGTCTTCCTCTTCAAACTTCAAATTCTTCAAATAGTCAACTACCTGTTCCACACCGGCCATTA
Organism: Anaerovoracaceae bacterium; assembly: GCA_029983755.1. Lineage (GTDB taxonomy): Bacteria > Bacillota > Clostridia > Peptostreptococcales > Anaerovoracaceae > S5-A14a. The sequence goes on along the minus strand of JASBYX010000005.1, from coordinate 13,254 downwards.
TAGCATATCCGCCACCATCGGGAATCCTTCTGAAAAACATATCAAAGTATGCAATTTCATCTCCCATGCCGTTTTCCAAATGCCCGTTAGCCATGGTGATTTCATAAAAATCGGTGACCATGGTCAGGTTCTCTTTGTTAATCATTTCTTCTCTCTTTTCCTGTCAGTTTCCTCCGGCTCAAATGGCTCAAAGGCATATTTGAGTCAAAACTTCTTCCCTATTAATTTCGATTCTTCTAAAGAATTAATTTAACAAGTTTTATTATACTCCATCAAAGCATCTTCTTCAAGAATTCCCCTGTGTAAGATCCCTTAACTTTCACAACGACCTCCGGAGTACCCTCAGCGATGACCATGCCTCCACCGGTTCCCCCATCAGGGCCGAGATCTATTATGTGGTCAGCACGCTTTATCACATCCAGGTTATGCTCTATTACAACGACTGTATTCCCTGCATCCACAAGGGTTTCCAGCACATGAATGAGTTTGTGCACATCGGCAAAGTGAAGCCCCGTAGTAGGCTCATCGAGAATATAAAGGGTTCTCCCGGTCTGCCTCTTTGAAAGCTCAGAAGCCAGCTTGACACGCTGAGCCTCTCCACCTGAAAGCTGTGTGGACGGTTGCCCCAAGCGGATGTAATCCAGTCCCACCTGATTTAAAGTCTCAAGCTGCCTCATAACCGTAGGAATATTCTTGAAAAAATCCAAGGCTTCTGCCACGGACATCTCAAGAACCTGATAGATATTTTTGCCCTTGTATTTAATTTCAAGTGTCTCTCTGTTAAACCTCTTTCCCTTGCACACTTCGCAAGGAACATACACATCAGGTAAAAAATGCATCTCTATCTTGATAATACCATCACCCTTGCAGGCTTCGCACCTTCCACCCTTCACATTGAAGCTGAATCTGCCCTTCTCATAGCCCCTGAGCTTCGCCTCAGGAAGTGCCGCAAAGAGTTCCCTGATCGGAGTGAACATCCCCGTATAAGTTGCCGGATTCGACCTAGGCGTCCTCCCAATCGGTGACTGATCTATATCAATAACCTTATCGATGTTTTCAAGACCTTTGATAGCCTTAACCTCGCCGCTCTCCTCAGAAGCACCGTTCAGCTCATGGGCAACTCTTTTGTACAAAACCTCGTTGATAAGGCTGGATTTACCTGATCCTGACACCCCCGTAACGCATACGAGCTTCCCAAGGGGTATGTCAACATTAACATTTCTGAGATTGTTGGCAGCGGCACCCTTTATTGAGATTTTTTTGCCATTGCCCTCTCTCCTGTGTTTTGGAACGGAAATTTTCTTTGCACCGGAGAGATACTGCCCGGTTATGGACTCGGGAACTTTCTTGAGTTCATCAACTGTGCCTTGGGCTATGAGCTTACCACCGTTAACACCGGCCCCCGGACCTATATCTATAATCTGATCTGCAGCGTACATGGTGTCCTCGTCATGCTCCACCACAAGGAGTGTATTACCCATATCCGTAAGCTTTCGCAGAGTGGCTAGAAGCTTAGCATTGTCCTTCTGATGAAGTCCTATGCTGGGTTCATCCAAGATGTACAAAACACCCATGAGCCCTGAGCCGATCTGGGTGGCTAACCTGATTCTCTGAGACTCGCCACCGCTTAGGGTTCCGGCACTTCTGCTGAGAGTCAGGTAAGAAAGCCCCACGTCCAAAAGGAACTTGAGCCTTTCCTTGATTTCCTTTAAAATCTGAAACCCGATCATAGCCTCTTTTTCTGTGAGATTCAGGCTCTGGAAGAATTCGTAGGCATCGGAAATGGACATGTCGCTAACCTGGGCAATATTCTTATCACCCACTGTAACTGCAAGGATTTCCGGCTTCAATCTGGCACCGTGACAATCCGGGCAGGGCTTGTTGGTCATATATTGCTGTATCCTCTCCTGCATGAAGTCCGAGGCCGTTTCTCTATACCTTCGCTCAAGATTGTTGATAACCCCCTCAAATGGATGATCCATCTGAGAACGCCTGCCTGAGCGCCTGCTCACATAAGTGTACTTCAGGTTTTTGTTCCCTGTGCCGTAAAGGAGAGCTTTCAAGAATCTCGCAGGCTGTTTCTCCAAAGGCAAGTTGATGTCTACCTTATACATATTTGCAAGGGCATCCACCTCTTGGCGATAAAACCCTGAAAATTCCATGGAAGCATACACCCTCCCCAAAGCACCGTCAGGAATGGACTTGCTGTAGTCCAGAAGTTTTTCCGGAATTATGGACTGGATAAATCCCAGACCATTACAGGTTGGGCAGGCTCCAAACGGGCTGTTAAATGAAAATGACCTTGGCTCCATATCCTCAAGGCTGACCCCGTGAACAGGACAAGCAAACTTAGTTGAGAAGGTTTTTCTCTTCCCGTTATTCTTGACCTCCTCCACAACAACCAGACTGTTCCCATGAGCTATGGACATCTCCACCGCCTCTGCGATACGGCTCTCTTGCCCCTCTCCCACTACGATACGGTCAGTTACAATTTCTATGGTATGCTTGAAAGTCTTTTCAAGCTTTATCTCGTCCTGGTCAAGGAGATATTCTTCACCGTCAACCATTACACGGTTAAAGCCTTCTTTTCGAATTCTTTCCAGCACCTTCACATGCTCACCCTTGCGCTCTTGAATCACCGGTGCAATTATTTTGATCCTGGCACCATCTTCCATCTCCATTATGTGATCCACAATTTGGTCGACAGATTGACTGGAAATCTCTCGTCCGCAGATTGGACAGTGGGGAATACCTATCCTCGCATAAAGAAGCCTCAAATAGTCATGAATCTCCGTAACCGTTCCAACCGTCGATCTTGGATTATTGCTTGTGGTTTTCTGATCGATGGAAATCGCCGGAGAAAGCCCCTCGATAAATTCTACGTTTGGCTTATCCATCTGCCCCAAAAACTGCCTTGCATACGCAGACAAGCTCTCCACGTAACGCCTCTGCCCCTCTGCATAAATCGTATCAAAAGCAAGGGATGTCTTCCCGGAGCCGGAAAGCCCCGTCAGCACCACCATTTTGTCCCTCGGTATGTGCACATCTATATTCTTAAGGTTATTCTCCTTCGCACCTTTGATAAAAATCTCTTTTGTTGTCATAACCTTCCTTTCAATTCTAATCTCAATTCTAATCTCGTATTAAAGCTCCCCAAACTAGAGCTTCGCCTTGTACTCAAGTATCTGATCTCGCAAAACAGCTGCCCTTTCGAACTGCAAATCTTCCGCCGCAGCACGCATTTCCTTCTCCAGCTCTTTCACGTATTCTAAAAGTTCCTTCTTAGTCAGTTCCGTAGGCTTCTTGCCCTTAAATTTGGATGGCTCCTCCTCTGCTGCCTTTGTGGCTTCGATAACCTGGCGAACAGCCTTTTCAATTCCCTTAGGAGTGATTCCATTTGCTCTGTTGTATTCGTCCTGGATACCACGCCTTCTGTTGGTTTCATCTATGGCTGTCCTCATAGCCTTGCTCACAGAATCCCCATACATTATAACACGGCCGTTGACATTTCTTGCTGCACGGCCTATCGTCTGTATAAGTGAAGTCTCTGTTCTCAGGAAGCCCTCCTTGTCCGCATCTAAGATTGCAACAAGGCCAACCTCCGGTAAATCGAGTCCCTCACGCAATAGGTTTATACCCACCAAAACATCAAATTCACCAAGTCTCAAATCTCTGATTATTTCCAGCCTCTCAAGGGTGTCTACCTCGGAGTGGAGATATCTGACTTTAAGACCCACGCCCTTTAGGTAGTCTGTGAGATCCTCCGCCATTTTTTTCGTTAGAGTGGTGACAAAGGTCCTGTTCCCTTCTTCTGTATTCTTCTTGATCTCTCCTATGAGGTCATCCACCTGACCCTCTGTTGGTCTGACTTCAATAGGCGGGTCGAGAAGGCCTGTTGGCCTGATCACCTGTTCAGCAGTGATCCCCCCGGCTTTTTCCTTCTCATATGGGGCAGGGGTTGCGCTGACAAATAGAATCCTTTTTGCCAATTCCTCAAACTCTTGGAACTGCAAGGGTCTGTTGTCCAGGGCCGACGGGAGCCTGAATCCGTAGTCTACAAGGGACTGCTTCCTGCTCCTGTCTCCGGCGTACATGGCTCGAAGCTGTGGGAGCATTACGTGGGACTCGTCTATCATGACTACGAAGTCCTCGGGGAAGTAGTCTATCAGGGTGTATGGGCGGGTTCCCGGAGGCAGGTTGTTGATGTGTCTGGAATAGTTTTCGATTCCTTTGCAGGTACCGACCTCCCTTAGCATTTCCATATCATATCTGGTTCTCTGCTCTATCCTTTGAGCCTCAAGGAGTTTTCCCCTATCCTTAAACCATTTAATCCTGTCCTCAAGCTCTTCCTCTATGGTGACAAGGGCCTTGCTCATTTTGTCCTTTGAGGTTACGTAGTGAGATGCAGGATATATCGCCACGTGGTTTCTGATTCCTAGAATTTCTCCTGTCAAAGGGTTCATTTCCTTGATGGATTCAATCTCGTCCCCAAACATCTCCACTCTTATGGCTTTGTCCGATCCTGCCGGGAATATATCTATTGTATCTCCACGGGTCCTGAAGGATCCTCGCTGAAAGTCCATGTCATTTCTCGTATACTGAATATCCACAAGTTTCATGAGAATATCCCTTCGAGGCTTCATCGTGTTTGGCCTTAAGGAGAGCATTTGGTTTTCGTAGTCAAATGGGCTTCCCAAGCCGTATATGCATGAGACCGATGCAACTATGATAACATCCCTTCGCTCCGCAAGTGCTGCCGTTGCCGAGTGTCTGAGTTTTTCGATCTCTTCGTTTATGTCAGAGTCCTTCTCTATATATGTGTCTGTGGAAGGCACATATGCCTCCGGCTGGTAGTAGTCGTAGTAAGAAACAAAATACTCCACTGCGTTGTCCGGAAAAAATGCCTTGAACTCACCGTGCAGCTGAGCAGCAAGTGTTTTGTTGTGGGAAATTACCAGAGTCGGCTTCTGAATTTTCTCGATGACATTGGCCATTGTAAAAGTCTTCCCTGACCCTGTAACTCCAAGTAAGGTCTCATAGTTTTTCCCATTCAAAAATCCCGAGGCAAGTTTTTCAATCGCCTGGGGCTGATCCCCTGTGGGGCTATATTCTGAAATAAGTTTAAATTTATCCATTGATGCTCCTCAAACTCATATGTTTCCCATACATTCCTCATATGTTCAAAAAACCGCAAAGTCAGGCATCATCAAAGAGCCCGGCGTTACGGTCTGGAAAAATCCTCTCAATCTATCTTCTACTGTAATTAATATATAATCTACAAAAGTTCAATGAGCCTGCCAAGCTCTTCGTCTCCGGCATCCGGCTCCTTGGTCTTCTCAGCCTGCTCCCTGTAAACATCCATCAGATCGCTAAAGACCTCTGCGATTGAAGGTGGAGTATAGCTTATGGTATTGGCTCCTGCCTGAATTGTAGCCTTGATACTCTCTTCAGTAGGGCCTCCCGTTGCAATGATCGGAATCTTAGGAAAGTCTTCTCTAATCTTAGCAACTATCTTAGGAGTATCTGCACCTGCCGAAACATTCAGAATGCTCGCCCCTGCATCCAGCCTGGCCTGAACATCCTCAAGCCCGTTCACCACGGTGACGATTATTGGAATATCTATAACCTTTTTGATGAGGGCTACATTCTTGTTGCTCATCGGTGCATTGACAACCACACCGTAAGCCCCTTGAGCCTCTGCATCCTTAGCCATGACCGCCGTCCTAAATCCCTGAGTCGTTCCGCCGCCAACTCCGGCAAGAACCGGTATGGATGAAGCGTGTATGATAGTCTGAGATATTATCTGTTGCGGGGTGTACGGGTAGACCGCCAAAACCGCATCCGCATTGCAATTCCTGATTGTAGCGATGTCAGTTGTAAAGATTACAGACTTGATGCGTCTGCCCATTATAACGATGCCCTTTGCAGTCCAAATCACTTCGGGCACCTGCAGGCTCTTTGCTCTGAGTGTGCCTGTTATTCTCGGTATCTCTCTATTCATAAAACCCTCGCTCCTTACATTGCTTCCAAACTTAGCTTCTAAATGCATGCCGGATATGTCAATGGCACAGCCATCTTCTCATATGTCAAAACCAAACTTCATGTCTAAACAAAAGTGTAAACTGGCACAAATATTATATAGCATTTTGTGGTATAATTCAATTATGATTACAGAAACGATTATCAAAAACACCGTGAAAAATCACGAAAATACAGGGGATCCCAAAGTCAGATCAGACTATGGCAATACTGCCGCAATAGTAGGAATTTGCACAAATGTCATACTAGCCATAACCAAGCTTATCCTTGGTGTTTTGGCCTCCAGTATCTCCATAGCCGCAGACGGAATCAACAACCTGACAGACACCACATCATCCATCATAACGCTGGTGGGTTTCCGCCTAAGTCGCCGCCCCGGGGACAAGGAACACCCTTACGGTCATGCTCGCAGTGAATACATAGCAGGAATGGTTGTTTCCGTCCTGATCGTTGTGGTGGGAATAGAACTTTTCCGTTCCTCATTCTTAAAGATTTTGAACCCGGCACCTCTGTCCACAAGCCCGTGGATCTACGTTATACTGGTATTCTCAATCCTTCTTAAGCTATGGCAGAGCAGGTTCTACAACAAAATAGCTACTTCGATTAACTCTGTGGCTCTTGCAGCGACGGCTACTGACAGCAGAAACGATGTGATCACAACAACTGCAGTTCTTCTGGCAATGGTGATATACCACTTTACGAAGTGGAACATCGATGGCTACGCAGGGTGTTTTGTTGCAATCTTCATAATGAAGTCAGGCTATGAGCTTATCAAGGATACCTCAAGCCCACTTCTCGGGGAGGCTCCTGACTCCGGCTTAGTTAAAATGATACGGGGTGAAATTCTAGGTTTTAGGGGAGTTTTGGGAGTTCACGACCTGGTCGTTCACAACTACGGCCCGGGACAGGTATTTGCTTCAATTCATGTTGAGGTGGACAGTAGAGAAAGTGTAATGGTCAGCCACGAACTAATGGACGAAATCGAAAAAGTTTTCATCGAGAAACACGATATTCATATAACCTGCCACCTTGATCCTGTAGAGGTGAACAATCCTAAACTGGATGAAGTTTCAAGAGTTATAAATGAGGAAATTCAGAACTGGGAAGGTCTGCGAGACCCTCACGACATAAGGATGGTTCCTGGGGAGAACCACTCGAATATAATATTTGACATCGTGGAAACCCCTGAAGCCAATGTGGATGTTTCTGCGGCAACGGATGCATTTTCAAAGAGGCTCAAGGAGATTGACCCAACATATGAGGTCAACATTCGCTTTGACCCGGACTATACTAGGGGGAACTAGGAATTCCATTTAAAAAAATCTAGAAATATTTATATTGCTACTTTGACAAGTAGACTGATGAAAAAGTAGTCACACAGAGATTTTTAACTCTCTACACTCTCGTCTTCCTTTGGCGGTTGCTTCATCCCCCTATACACCGGAAAGCTAAATTCCGTAACGTAGAGATTGCCATCCTCTGCCCAGGCATAATTGCCGCCTAAATCCTTAGCAATCTTCTCACAGGTCATGACGCCGATTTTGGTGCTTTCAACCTTCTTAGCCTCTTGACTTATCTGATTTTCCAGCCTGAATCGGAAGAAGGAGTCAGGCTTGTCAGACTCCGACTTATCCATAGATGCTTTGACGACAACCGGCTTCCTTCTGTCAGCGTACTTCATTATATTCGAGAAGATATTATCAAACAACCTTCTCAAAGAAGAAATGTCAGTCTCTACCTGTTTGTCTGTAAGCTCGTATTCCATGTCCACCTGATACCCGTAGCTTATAAGCTCTGCCACGTGTTCACTCAAAAGTTGCTGGAATAGAATATCTCCATCCAAAACCTCAAGTTTCTGCGGATTCTTCTTCCCTCCGAACACGAGGAAGTATTGAAACAGCTTGTCAGAAAGGTCTTTAAGCTGGAACGCCTTATTTCGGCAGGCCTGAATGAACTGATGCAGCTCCTCTTCATTCTCATACTTGCCTCCCTCGATAATGTCAAGATACCCCACAAGTGAAGTAAGTGGAGTCCTAATATCGTGGGACATGGAAGTTATAAGCCTGCTGTTAGCATCCCATGCCGCCTTCTCACCCTCGAGCCTTTCGATGAGAGAATCCCTCATGCTGTCGATACCACTTGCCAGGATACCTATCTCGTCACTACCTGATGTCTGAATCTCTGCATCTATATCCCCTGCAGCTATGTTGGTAACATCCTTTGAAATTTTCGCAATCCTCGCAGTAATACTTGTGGTATACGCCATTACAACTCCCAAAACAACGATGAACCCAACTGTCAGCTCAACGATTTTCATTATTCTTCGGAAGCCTTCTTCCCTGTAGATTTCCATATATACATAGTAATCGTCATCAGAGAAAGAAACAATTCTATCGTTTCCGTTTATATGCTCCCCCTCATTAAGTCTGGGGCCTTTGTCCTTATCAGTGGACTCTGTAATAGTAGTCTTTGCAGTCTGAAGCTTGGTGCTCTTAGAGCGCCCTTCGGCAATCCAGCCATTTTCAAAATATCCACCATAGTTGTCATACACAACCAAATAAGTATAAGGATGCTCCTCAAGCCACTTCTGCATCGCCTTTGAATCCCCTGAAGAAACCTTATTCTTCTTAACAAAATCTCTAAAGTCCGCAAAGCTGTCATCAAGGCTCTTTGAATAAGCATTGTGACTTGTATAATATGTATACTCAAGAGAACTCTCAAGCTGGCTAAGCCCCAAGTACACTGCCAGAGCGACTAAAAGTCCCACGGCAACGGAGATTACAACCTTCATATTCAAAGGAATAATCAGGCGTTTGCCCTTTCTAATTGTCAATTCTGTACCCCTTTCCCCATACTGTCTTAACTATGGACGGGGTGTTTATATCTTCCTCTATCTTCTTGCGGAGATTCAGCACATGAACCATTATTTTGTTCCCTACACTTGGGGTATACGTCTCCCCCCAAACAGCCTCATATAAGTCCTTGTTCGCCACAACCTCTCCACGGTGGTCCAAGAGATGGCTCAAAATGGCATATTCCTTGTCCGTCAAGTTGATTCGAACCCCTGCCTTGGTTGCAATCCTCTTATCCTTGTCCACTGCCACATGATCCGAAAGAACTTCAATCCCGTGGCCAACCTTTGAATGCCCCTGATACTTGTTGTATCTCCTGAGAAGAGATTTGATTTTCAACAAAAGATCTGTCTGGTCGAAGGGTTTCACTATGTAGTCATCTCCCCCCTCCATGTACGCATCCACCTTGTCATCATCCTGAGACTTTGCCGTCAGGAAAAGAATCGGCACATTAGAAAACTTCCTCAGCTTTCTGCACACCTCGATTCCATCCATCCCGGGCATCATAATATCCAAAATCACAAGATCGAGGTCTCTGATTTCAAGAACCTTGAGTATGGCCTCCTGTCCGTTAGCCCCCGTCTCAATATCGTAACCCTCGCTCCTCAACAGAACCGAGAGAACCTGTCTAATATCCGCATCATCATCAACGATTAATATTCTACCCTTACTCATTATCTAACATCCTCTCTGTCAGGAACTTTTCCAACGTAACAAAATAGTATACAAGCCCCCACAACGCTCATGGCAACTGATACCAAAAGCAGCGCCTTCTCTCCCATAAAATCAATTATATATCCACCTAAAACGCTGGCAGCTACGGTAGACAGCGCTATCATCATGGTGAAAAGAGCCTGCCCTTTGACCGCCTCCCCCGGCTTCATAACCTGATCGGTAAAATGAATCATAGCCGGAAGAAATGTTGCAAAGGCAAAAGGCTGGAATACCTGAGCCGCAAACATTAAAGTCGTGGATCCTGCCAAATAGAAGGTTAGAATCTTTAAAGCAAACGCAACGCTTGCAACCTTCATAAGAGTTCTGCAGGAAACCCTCTTCATTATTTTGTCGAACAAAACCAGCGTAGGAATCTCGCAGAAAGCCATCAGAGAAAAAATTGCCCCCATGTCTCCGCTACTTCCTCCAACATTGCCCACAATCTGATAGAGGAAACTGTTCAAAACACCGTTATTGAAGAAGATAAACACCACTGCTATGTTTAAAATAAAGAAAAGTTTGTTCTTCTTTATGAACTTTGACAAGGTTATCTCTTCCCCGTGAACATCTACAGAAATTTGCACCTCTCCAGGTCCATATTCCGCAGCTTGCAGCTCTTTAAATTTGGAATCCTCAGAAGAGCCTCCCTTGAAATCGTCTGAAGCTTCTTGCTCTCCATCATATCTACCAAAGTCTACATTATTCAGGAGGCTCCCCTTTCCCGTGATCCTACATGCCTTGATAAAGTTCCTCCTGAGAAGCCATATCACCAGAAGAAGCAAAAGCAAAACAGCAATCCCGGTCATGGGTATGGTTCTGACTCCAAAAGCCTCCACCAAATGCCCCAAAATCATGCATATAAGGGAATATCCCAGAGAACCACCACTCCTTGCCAGTCCGAAGTTTACATGGTAGCCGCTGGTTGAAATTTTAAAAGCCATATAGTTAAAAAGGGGCTGAAGAGCGGTAACCCATGCAATCAAACCGACAAAAATCACAGAAAGTGCTATCGATTTTCTGTCGAACACAAAGATCCCAAGCGTCCCGATAAGCATTGCAAAGGCTATGATCTGAGCTATCCCAAACACAGAAATCCTCTTGGACCTGTCCCCCATATCCGCCATGAAGGGCTGGAGTACGATTGCAAGAATGCAGCCGATCCCGAGAATCGTTCCAATGTCCCCACTTGAATATCCCTTATCCGAAAGAAATGCCGATGCAAAACTCCCAACGATGCCGTAATACATCCAGTAGTAGGCATGGACAAATCCATACTCAACATTGAGAATTTTCCTCATAGAGCTCACCTCTGCAAATCCTCGAACCTGAGATCTTCAAGGTTTTCCACATATATGTCCGCAACCTCCCTGATTGCATCCTGATCCTCGTGGCTCACCCTGTCGTACACCCCCACAACCGGCATGCCGTACGCCTTGGCGGTAATCATAGAATAAAGTCCGTCCTCAAAGAGCCAAGTATCCCTCGCCTCTGTTCCCATCAAGTCCATAGCGTTTTGGAATATGTCCGGGAAACTCTTCCCTTTGCCCACCTCTGTGGTGGTGAATATGCCAACAAAATAGCCGCTTATCCCGGCTTTCTCAAGTCCCATCTCTATGAGGAAACGGTCTGTAGATGTTGCAATAGTGCAGGGAATGCCCTTGTCTCTCATTTTCTTAAGTAGGTTCAAAGCCCCCGGCTTCAATTCAGTGAGATCTCTGTAATAATGTTCAACCTGATCGTGAATTCCCCTTGCAACGACTTCCTTATCCTTTGGAACATCAAAGTTTTCCTGCATATATTCCACAACCTCGTCCATTGTCATGGAAAAGAACAGATCTCCGATGTTCTTATCAGCAGTGATGCCTAGACTTTTCAGATAGTTATATCCTGCGTTATGCCATGCGTCCATGGAATCAAAAAGAGTCCCGTCCACATCAAAAATAGCTCCTTTAATCATGCCTAGTCTCCAAATCTGTTTTTTCGCTTCTACAATTATATCAATAAAAAAACACCCTTTCAAGTTATTGCAAAACCTGAAAGGGATTAATATTTCTCTAAAGATTTGTCTTAATATTCATCTGGATATTCTATCAATAATTCCCGTTAAAACGTCCTACTTTCTCTCCTATTTCCAAACGTCTGTGTTGTCAAGACCTATGGAACTTGCCTTAAATACAGGGTTCTTGCCCTCAGCCTTCTGTTTGGAATAATCCTTCATGGCTGCTATAGAATGCTTCCCTAAAATCATTATTGCAAAGCAGTTAATGAGAGCCATAAATGCCATGAGAATATCAGCAGTATTCCATGCCAGAGTCAGGTTGGAGTTAGCACCGATGAAAACTGCAATAACAGCAAGAATCCTGAACACCGCCAAAGCTGCTTTGTTCTCCGTAATAAACTTGAAGTTAAACTCCGCATAGAAATAGTTACCAATTAGAGAAGTGAATGCAAATAGTGCAACTGAGAAAGTCAAAATACCTACACCAACCTCACCGAAAACAGTGCTCACGCTGTTTTGTACAAGGGGAATTCCATTAAGCTCTCCACCTACCTTGAACTGTCCTGTACACAGGATAATAAAAATCGTATTGGAACATATCAAAAGTGTGTCGATGAAAACAGAGATAACCTGAACCAATCCTTGTTTTACAGGGTGGCTCACATCAGCTGCCGCCGCCGCATTTGGAGCAGATCCCATTCCGGCTTCGTTACTGAATAGCCCTCTCTTCACTCCCCAAACTACGCATGAACCTGCAAAACCGGCTGTAATCTGCTTGAAGTCGAAAGCCTCCCTGAAAATCTCCGAGAAAATGCCCGGAACCTTTCCGATATTATATACAAAGATTACAAATCCCACGAGTAGATAGATCGCTGCCATGATTGGAACCAAAATGGAAGACCATGTGGAAATCTTCTGGGCTCCGCCAAAGAATAGAAATGCAGCGATGGCTGCAAGAAGAGCTCCTATACCCATGGCAACTGTTGAGTAGTGGTCTCCTGCATAGTGTTCAAATGCAGAAGCGATGTTATATGATTGGAGACCGTTAAATCCAAATGCAAAGGTCAAAATCAGACAGATAGCAAATATGATTCCGAGCCATCTAGCTTTCAAGGCTTTTTCTATGTAATATGCAGGTCCGCCTTTAAAAATTTCTCCGTCAGGTTCCTTGTAAATCTGAGCCAAGGTGGATTCGATAAACGCAGATGCTCCGCCGATTACAGCCATGATCCACATCCAGAAAACAGCTCCCGGGCCTCCCATTACTATGGCAGTTGCAACTCCGGCAATGTTTCCTGTTCCAACTCTTGAGGCTGTTGCAATCATAAGAGCCTGGAAAGATGATATTCCACCATCATGGCTCTTTTCCGTCAGTACTCTGATACCCTCCGGAAACATCCTAAGCTGCACAAATCCGGTCCTGATGGTAAAGTATATTCCCACAACAATCAGCACCCAGAACAAAATATTGCTGTACAGGAAGCTGTCAAAGCTGTCTGTCCATGCTGTCAATGTGTCTATAAAACCTTTCATAAATACCTCCTGATTCTATAAAAATTATAATGTTCAGCTAGTTCATTTCATAAAAATCACTAGATAATCTTAACATATAATATGTTCGCTCACAAGGAATTTAATGAATAAATATGT
>JASBYX010000004.1 GCA_029983755.1 Anaerovoracaceae bacterium | reverse complement strand
GCCCCGGGGCCGGGGCCAGGTCACCGGAGTCAACAACCACGGATTCCGGTAGCTGAGCCACTGTAAGGGTAGGCACCTGCTCCCCGGTGTCCTCTTCATCGTGGGGCATCATCTTATTCACTTCCGTGTGAGGCATCATCTTATTAACTTCCGTTACAGAGTACTTCGGGCTCACAAGTCCGGCACTCTCAAACGGATAACGGTAATCGAGTCTTTTGTAAACATCTTCCTTAACACCAGCATCAATACCATCTACATCGCAAACACCCGTTGCCATAATTGGGCTTGCCACATCCGAGCTTGCAATGTCGCTATCATCAAGATCTGTATCAGTTTCAGCATCAGTGGAAAAAGCGTAGTTTCTTGCGAAATCATCCAGTTCACCTATGCTGATTTCCTTCTTAATTCCACTCCACTCTGCCAAAGTCGCAAAGGATTCTCTATACGAAGATTGACTGACACCTACAACATTTAAAATATCAGTTGCCCTTGTCAATGCAACGTAGAGAAGCCTGAGATATTCTTCCATATCCCCCTTCTTCTTTAAGTCCTCAATCAACTCCTGAAGAATTGTCTTTTTCCCTTTTGAGAATACTCCCTCTTTTCCAGGCAATCCAAGACCCAAATCCTTGTTGAATACCCACGAAACATCCATATTGTTCCCCATTAGCTGACTGTTATATCTGGCTAGGATGACCATTGGAAATTCAAGACCTTTACTCTGATGAATCGTCATGATTCTGACGGCATTTCTTCCCTCTCCGGCCATATCAGCCTCCTCCATCATGAGGGATTCATCTGTCTTTATTTTGTTCAAAGTTTCAAGGAAGCCACTAAGTCCTGCATTTCCGTTGTTCTCATAATCAAGGGCCAGCTCCACCAGATACTGAAGATTAGCCTGCCTCAATTCCCCCATAGGCATAGCTCCCACCATGAGGAAGTACCCTGTATCCTGCATGACATTCCAAAGAAGCACATCCAGGTCATTCTCCATGGAAAACTCCGAAAACCCTTTAATCAAAACATCGAAGTCAAGTATTTTGTCCTTCAAATCCTGATCACTTCCATTATCCAGATAATCCATCATTTTTAGATAGAAATACTGTTCCTTGCTCAAGGCTATTTCTGCAAGCTCAGCCTCAGTGAATCCAAAGAGTTCTGAGTGCAAAACCGATAATAACGGTAAATCCATCAGCCTGTTGTTTATTACCTGTAAGAGGTTAAAGAAAATTCTGACTTCGATTGCGTCAAAGAAGTCCCCCTTCTTGGTAACATAAACCGGTATCCCGAATTCCTCAAGTTTTCGTGCCATCTTCGTGCCGTGGTTTTTCACAGCTTTGGACAGGATTACTATATCCCCATATCCTATTTTCTTGACAACCCCCTCTTTGGAATCGTAATACTCCTTCCCTAAGCTCTCAGTGATTATCTTTGCAATTGCAACCGCTTCCAGATCCGCCCTATCCCTGTCCTCAAAGTTTTCTTTGTCATCGTCAACAAAATAGTAGACGGGGTCGTGGTGCAAGGCAGAAGGGTTTGGTGCTCCATGTTTGAGGCTGCTATTTTCGTCATACCCTGCCATAGTATCTGAAAACAGCTGATTTACCACATCAAGAATTTCTATTTTGCTTCTATAGTTTGCAGATAGATCCACTATGATTTCCTTGTCAGACTCATCTATCCCTTTGGAGTTGGCGTCTCCGTCTGTGTTAAGAGAACTCTCGTGAACAAAGCCATTGTATTTGGAAAGGAAAATGCTTGGATCAGCTTTTCTGAATGAGTATATGCTCTGCTTAATGTCTCCAACCATGAAAAGAGAGCTGTCTGTGGAAATCTTCTGAATCACATATTCTTGAAGGGCACTCGTGTCCTGATATTCATCAACAAATATGTGATCAAATTTCTTTCTATAAAAATCACAGGCTCCCTTGTCGTTTAATATTTCTATTGCAAAGTGCTCGATGTCCGCAAAGTCGATAACCCCGGCTTCTCTCTTTGCCTTTGAATACCTTCTGTCAAACTCAAGGGTAAAGCTGAGAATAAATTCGGAATTATCAAGGGTTTTTCGATAGTATCCGACCTCACCATCCAAATTTCCCCCTTCGTTTATCAAGATTTTTAAAATTTTAATGACTTCTTCTAGTAGGCTGTGTTTGCCCTTAAGTCCTTGAGCACCGGAGCAGCCATCTTCAAAGCTCTTCTTCATCTGCTGAAGATTTTTCCTTTCCTCAGCTGTCACATTCAGTTCTTTGGCAGATGGTACCATATATTTGAGGTTAGCAAGCTCCCTGGCCAAACCCAAGGCTGTCTCAAAGTTTCCTGAGATAATTTCCTCATTCAATCTCTCTGCAGGAGCAACTCTAAGTGGTGTTATCACTTTTTCTGAAAGTAAATTGTAACCTGCATCCACTGCAACCATTTGACCGCGATGATAGTCTCGAAGTATGGAACTTACAAGGCCTTCTACTCTTTCCCTGTACTTATCTCTGTTATCGTTATAATTTAGAAAATCATCCCCGGTTCTGATTCCCTTCATCTTCTCAATCAGCTTAGGAATCTCATCCATATAGTTTGGAATGTTCCTAAAGGCTTCGTGGAGGGCGATAATCTGCTCCTTGACTCTCACAAATCTTCTACCGTCTGTATATGAGTCCAAAAATGCTGTGAATTTCTCATGTTCTTCCCCATCGCTGTTGAAGTACTCATAAAACAAGTCGTCTATAACCTGGCTTTTGATCAGCTTAAGTCTCAGATCCTCTTCAACTCGAAATCCCGGCTCAAGATCAGGCAGCTTATGAAAAAACTGCTTGATTACATTCATGGCGAAGCCGTGAAAATTGCTTATATTCGCCCTGTTTAGGGCATCAAGTTGTCTTCGAAAAAGTTCCCTCTTCTCATGGTCTTCAGCTTCCATGATTTCTTTCTTAACTGCCTTTCGAATTTTAGCCTTCATATCCGCTGTGGAGGCATTCGTAAAGGTTACAATCAGCATCTTATCAATAGGTGTACCTGCCTTGATGAGTTCAATGATACGCTGAACCATTACGGCTGTCTTTCCCGATCCTGCTGCCGCTGCAACAAGCATAGCTTTTACCTTAGAATTAATTGCAATATTCTGTTCTCTATTCCAGCTAAAACCCGCCATTTAAGCACCTCCAGCTTTAATTATATCAAAATATCTGATATAATTGAATCAGTTTTTAGACCGAGTCCTTTGATGAACCCGGAATGAATAAATATCACTAAAGACATGATTTCTATTAAGTCTACGGTTATATTTTAAAGTTAGGAGTAGGACATGAAAAAACCAACAATGTTAATGATTCTCGATGGCTTTGGCTTGAACAAATACCGTTTTGGAAATGCAATCGCCGCGGCCAAGACACCTAATATAGATTCAATCTTCGAAAAATATCCTTGGACCAAGCTCATCGCCTGCGGTGAAGCTGTGGGACTTCCCGACGGCCAGATGGGTAATTCCGAAGTAGGCCATATGAATATCGGCTCCGGCCGAATAGTCTACCAAGACCTCTCCCTAATTTCTAAGGAAATTAGAGAAGGTGAATTCTTCAGCAACAAAACATTAGCAGATGCCATGGAGCGTGCGAAGGATAAGGGGAGTGCGCTACATCTCTTCGGACTGCTTTCTGACGGTGGAGTTCACAGTCACATAGATCACCTTTTCGCTCTTCTTAAAATGGCAAAGGACAAAGGTCTCACCAAGGTATATATCCACGCTTTCCTAGATGGTAGGGATGTTCCCCCAAGGTGCGCCAAGGAGTATATAGACTCATTGGAAGAGAGGATCAAAGACCTAGGCATCGGAAAAATCGCCTCAATCGGAGGGAGGTATTTTGCCATGGACAGAGACAAGCGTTGGGAACGGGTTCAAATTGCTTATGATGGCCTAACCATGGGAGAGAACCCTTCCGGGGATTGTGAGTATCTCATATCAGACTCTGCCCTTGGAGCTTTGGCGGATGCCTATGCCAGGGACGAAAATGACGAATTCGTAACTCCTACCTTTATCAGTGGTGGTGAACCTGTTAGGGACGGAGATTCCATAATAATGTATAACTTCAGGCCTGATAGGGCAAGGGAAATTACAAGAGCCTTCGTTGACGATGCTCTTGAAGGCCTAAATAGACGTGTCAGACCTAAGGACATACACTATGTAACCATGACTGAATACGATGCTTCCATGCCTAATGTGGAGATAGCTTATCCTCCTAAAAAAATCAAAAACACCTTAGGGGAATATGTTTCAAATTTGGGTTTGAGCCAACTCAGAATTGCTGAAACGGAAAAGTATGCCCATGTTACATTTTTCTTCAACGGAGGAGTTGAAAAGCCTTATCCCGGAGAGGATAGGATCCTTGTGAAATCGCCTTCAGTTGCCACCTATGATCTCCAACCAGAGATGAGCGCTCCTGAGGTTACAGACAAGGTGATAGAGGCAGTTAATTCTAAAAAGTATGATATGATAATTCTCAACTTTGCCAACTCTGACATGGTTGGGCACACAGGGGTCATGGATGCAGCAGTTAAAGCCGTTGAATATCTCGACGGATTCGTTGAAAGAATTAAAGATGCTGTCCTGGCATTGGATGGACAGATACTACTCACAGCCGACCATGGTAATTCTGATGTTATGGTGAACGAAGATGGAAGCATTGTAACTTCCCATTCTTTGAATCTCGTTCCTCTTGTACATATCAGCAACAATCCTAAAGAATTTAAGGAAATTGCAACAGGCTGGGGTGAATATGAAGATGGAGCCGAGAATGCCGAGGTTATGGAGCCACAGGGTAAGTGGGGAAAACTTGCAGACATAGCTCCTACCATGCTTTACCTCATGGGACTTGATATTCCGGAAGACATGACCGGGGATGTACTAGTTAAATAAATAAGGGTATCTCATCGAGAAGGGGGTTCGGAGAAAAAGTCTATAAATTAAAATACAGCCTTCTATGGTAAAATATAAATATCATAGGAGGCTAATTTACAGAAAAACTTTCACTCTCTCACTATATAACAAGATATCATTTTTCAAAAATCGTCAAAACTACATTATTACATATTTATTAAATATTTACATTTTTCAGCTTTTCTTAAAGTCTGTTATTTCTTTAGTTAATTCTATTTTTCTTTGTAGTTTCTTAAAACTCTTTCAACTTGTTCTTCCAATTCTTCTCTATCAGGAATATATAGCGTGTATTTAGAAGCAAATATCTTATTGGATAAACTTCCAAGAGCATATTCTGCTTGTATGTTGTCCTTGTTAGCACATAGGATAATTCCGATAGGTTCATTATCAATTTCTTCATTAACTTCAGCTTTATAGTAGTTAAGATACATATTTAGCTGTCCTACTGCTTCTGGCATTAGCTTACCTGTTTTAAGTTCAATAAGCACATAACTTCTTAGGATTTTGTTGTAAAACACCATATCAACATAATAATGGGTATTTCCAAGTGTTACCCTCTGCTGTGATCCTACATACATAAACCCTTTGCCAAGTTCCAATAAGAATTTTTCTATATGAGTTATAAGTGTTTTTTCTAAATCACTTTCCATGATTGGTTTTTCTTCAGGTAGTCCTAAAAATTCAAATACATATGGATCTTTTATTACATCAAGAGGTGTAGCTATTTCATTTCCTTTCAGAGCCAAATCCAATACTTTTTCTTTATTTTCATCTCCTGATGAAAGTAGAAGTCTTTCGAAAAGCGATGTTTTTATTTGTCTTTTTAACTCTCTTACAGACCAATTTGAATTGATAGTTTCTTTTTCATAAAAACTTCTTTTCTTCTCATCGCTTATAGACAGCAATTCACAATAATGCGACCAACTTAATTTTCCAGACACTGTCTGGAAAATTGGAAAACTCAAATAGAAATTTCTCATATTAAACAAATTAGATTTTGAAAATCCCTTGCCATATTCTTTTGTAAGTCTTTTTGATAAATCTATAACTAACCGTTTTCCATATTCGGCTCTATCTGAATGTCCCTGCTCATCTTCTACAATAATCCTTCCGATCTCCCAGTAAGTTTGAACTAGGATATTATTAACTTCTCTTGCAACACTATTTCTTGCATTGTCCATCAAGACTTTTATATTGTTAAAAACATCTTCATGAACTTTATCTATATAATTATCCATACAAACACCTCTATTCTCTTTAAATTACATGGATCTACAAGCTCTTTATTACAAATTCAATATCATGCCCTTTCACCTCAAGTACATCTTTGGGGGCGATTCCAAGAATTTCCCCTGTATTCAAATTACAAACATAGCCTCCGAGATGGCTTTCAGATTCTCTGCTTTTCAAAAGCTCTATCTTACCTTGGCAAGGAGCTCCACGATAAACCACATTATCTCCTGGGCTTTCAGTTTCTTGTCTGAACTTATCATTATTGTCCTCTGAATCCCCCTCTCTGCAGCTCTCAAGCATTTTTGTAATGCTCTCTTCATCATAGTATGGAAGATTCAAAAGTTTTTCCACAAGATAATCAACTCCCTTCCTACAGGAATCATCAGAGGTTCTCACAAGGGAAAGAAGCTCAAGAAAAAAATCAATGAGAGTTTTCTCCACCCTCATTTCATCTGTGGGAATATATATAAAGTTTACATTTCCATCTTCAGACACCCAAATCTTATCCATATCCAGTACACTAAATGGTAAGAAAAAGCCCTTTATCAATATGGATTTGAAAAAAAGTATGCATTGCCTCATTATATTTAGAATATCTTCAAGATTTCTCTCTTTTAGAAGATATGAAGAAAGTTCAACTCTTTCAGAAAGTTGGAAGATTAAGTCTTTCCCTGAATTCTCATAGTTAAAGAGGCTGTAATCCAGCTCCATATTACAAAATCTTGACAATTCTGTCATATCAACATCATCGTTACGCTCCTGGCGAATCCTCAACTCTCTCTTTTCGCCTCTACCTCTCATTTTATATATCATTCTGTATTCTCCTCTATGTACCCTAGTAAACCATCCGCACGTTCTGGCAAGCCGCCTGTACCTCATAGCAAACCATATACACACCCTAGCAATCTATATGGAAATATTTTACAGTTATTTTGTGAAAATGTCAATATTTTCCATCAAAAAAGACACCCTATATTTCAGAGTGTCTTTCTAACATGGCGGTGGTGAATGAGCTAGGCTGTAACCGTAAGTTCAGCCAGCTCCTCACATCTATCCCTATCCATCGGCTTAACGTCCGCAAAGCGGTATGTCATACCTAGTTTAGCGTATTTATCTGTAGCCATCGTGTGATATGGTAGCAGCTCAACCTTCTTGACAGATTTAATCCTTTGAATAAACTGATTTAAAGATTTGACATACTCCTCCGTATCATTTAGGCCCGGTACGATAACCTGTCTAATCCAAATAGGAGTCCCGTGTTTGTTAATTGAGTCTATGATATCGAAAAGAGGACCTTGGCCTGTCCCGGTTAATTCCCTGAACATCTGCTCGTCAATATGCTTAACATCCAGAAGGAGCATATCCGCTTTTTCTATTACTCTATCGGAGTATTCGTCAAAATATGTTCCACTGGTATCTACCGCTACTGAAATCTCTTCATCATGAAGTGCATCTATGGCATCCAGCAAAAATTCCCCGTGAAGTAGAGGTTCACCGCCGGAGAAAGTAACTCCGCCGTCTTCACCATAGTATGGAACTCCTCTCTTTGCTTTGTGCACAATTTCCCCAATCTCAACTTCTCTTCCTCCATTGGGATTCCAAGTGTCAGGATTGTGACAATATGCACAGCGTGCAGGGCACCCTTGAAGGAAAAACACAGTCCTTATTCCGGGTCCATCCACAGCTCCAAAAGATTCAATTGAATGAAGTCTCGCAGTTTTCATTCCTGTCCAAAATATCCTTTCTCTATCATCTTATCTATTCTATTGATTTCCTCTAAATCTTTTCGTGGAAGGTTCTCTCAATTACTTCCTTTTGATGAGCCTTGGAAAGCGCGTTAAATCTTACCGCATATCCTGAAACTCTTATCGTCAGACCAGGGTACTTATCCGGATTCTCATAGGCATCCACCAAAACATCCTTGTTCAAAACATTTACGTTAAGGTGATGTGCACCCTGATTGAAGTAGCCTGAGAGGAGTTTAACTAAAGTATCTTTTCTCTGCTTAGCATCCTTTCCTAGAGAATCAGGGGTTATCGTGAATGTATTCGAAATTCCGTCCTGGCAAGTATCCCAGTTGATTTTAGCAACGGAGTTCAGAGAAGCAACAGCCCCTTGAACATCTCTATTGTGCATTGGGTTTGCTCCCGGTGCAAAGGGCTCTCCGGATCTTCTGCCGTCAGGTGTGTTCCCTGTCTTCTTTCCGTACATTACATTTGATGTGATCGTCAGTACAGAAAGTGTTGGGACAGCATCTCTATAATACTTGTACTTTCTCAGCTCTCCTATAGTTTTCTCTGATATGGCAACAGCAAGATCATCAACCCTGTCATCATCAGTACCATACTTAGGGAAGTCACCTTCGGTTTTGTAATCAACGATGATGCCCCTCTCGTCTTTGATAGGTGTAACCTTTGCAAACTTAATAGCTGAAAGTGAGTCAGCTGCAACGGAAAGTCCGGCAACACCAAAGGCCATCAGTCTTCCAATTTCAGAATCAAGAAATGCCATCTGAGATCTCTCATAATCATACTTATCATGCATGAAGTGAATAACATTCATGGCTCTTGAATATGCAGAGAGCATCCACTCAAGATAGATGTTGTATCTTCTCCAAACCTCATCGAAGTCCAGAGGTCCATCAGGCATAGGTCCCATCTGAGGACCAACTTCTTCTCCTGATCTCTCGTCTATACCACCATTGATTGCAAGAAGCAATGTCTTGGCCAGGTTGCACCTAGCTCCGAAGAACTGCATCTGCTCTCCCATCTTGATGGCAGAAACACAGCAGGCGATTGAATAGTCACCACCACAGTGGCCTCTCATCTTATCGTCGTTCTCATACTGTATAGAGTCTGTGTCAATGGATACCTGTGCACAGAATCTCTTGAAAGCTTCCGGCAAGTCCTTAGACCAAAGAACCGTTAGATTTGGCTCCGGAGCAGGACCCAAGTTATAAAGGGTGTTGAGAACTCTGTAAGTGTTCTTGGTTACCCTATGTCTTCCATCGTTTCCTATTCCTCCAAGACCTTCAGTGATCCACATAGGATCCCCACCGAAGAGCTCATTGTATTCAGAAGTTCTCAGGTGTCTTGCGACTCTCAGTTTGAGAATGAAGTCGTCAACCATTTCCTGAATTTCTTCTTCAGTGTACTTGCCCCTCTCAAGGTCTCTTTCAGCATATACATCTATGAATGTTGCAGTTCTGCCAATTGACATAGCAGCCCCGTTCTCTTCCTTGATACCTGCAAGATATGCAAAATATGTCCACTGGATAGCTTCCTTAACATCTGAGGCTGGCTGGCTGATGTCAAATCCGTAGCTTTCAGCCATCTTCTTAATATCCTTGAGTGCCTGAATCTGGTTGTGGATCTCCTCACTGAGTCTGATATTCTCTTCACCCTCATAAAGCCTGTCTGAAATTCTATCGTGATCCTTCTTCTTCTCTTCGATCAGAAAATCTATTCCATAGAGAGCAGCTCTTCTGTAGTCACCGATAATTCTGCCACGACCATAAGCATCAGGAAGACCTGTAACATATCCCAGATGTCTAACAAGCTTCATTTCAGGAGAGTATGCCTTAAAAACACCATCGTTGTGAGTTGTAATGTTGTCAAATAAGTACTTGATATTCTCAGGTAGCTCTGCATGATACTCATCCATCTGCTGAAGCACCATTCTCTTGCCACCAAAAGGACAAATTCCCCTCTTGAGAACTTCATCAGTCTGAAGTCCAACGATGATATCCTTATCCTTATCTATATATCCCGGAGGAAATGCCGTAATTCTCATAATTCTGCTGGAGTCAACCTTCAAAGTTCCTCCGGCCTTTCTCTCCTCAACAAGCTTATTCTTTACGATCTCGTTAACAGCCTTGGTCCTCTCAGTCGGACCTGCCAAAAAACTCTCATCTCCATCATATGGTTTGTAGTTTAGGCTAATAAAATCGTCCACATGGATGTTCTCGTTCCAATCGCCGGGCTTAAAGCCTTCCCATTCTCTCCTCATTTAGTAATCCTCCCCAGTCAAAGATTTTACTCAAGTGTTGTATAATTTTTATGTATACAAGATAACACGACTGTTAATTACTTGTCAACCCGTTTTCTGAAGAAAAATGATGTTTTTATTTCTGCACATAACGTTGATTTATACAGGCTTACAGGAATTTCTTTAAAGGCTGAATTTCCCCTCATCCGGCGAAAAAAACTCTTCTATCTATACTCACTTTATCCCATTTAATTCCATCTTTTACCAAAACCCTCTGGTCGCTCCATTCTCTCTCAACTATGGAAATCCTCATACCCCTGCGATCCCTCATAGAAGCTCCTGATATTTTGTGCTGAAAAGTCATAAGAGGATATGCTCCATTTTCATCCCCATATGTTTCGCTGCTTGGCACCACTTCGTCAAAACCCATTTTTTCGAGCAGTTTCGCCGTTCCGGAATTATATGCATTCATACCGAAGTCCCCATAAATTTTGCAACCGGCATTTTTAAGTTCTTCAAACCACTGAAGGTTCCCCAAATAAATCCCTCGATCTCGACCGATCCTTACAGCCTCCTCAAACCTTTCCCATATAATCTCGTCCTCCCTGCCCATGGAGACATTTGAAATATACGGAATCCAGTCTTTGTAGCCACGCTCCTTGGTTTTCTCTGTGAGAGCCTCCGGAGAAATTTCATGCAACAAAATATCGGCAAGTGGCAGTAAGGCAACGGTTCTTTGGCTCTCAAGGTGCAGCTGAGGGTTTTCTATTTCCTTCTCAAAATCCTTAATTGAATAGAAGTAGACTTCCGACTTGTTGCTTTTCAGTAAATGGTATTTTTTCTTTTCAAGCGTAGTACCCTTATATTCTGCAATACCTCTGTCTTCCACGAGCCTTCTCTTGTCCTTTGCCACGATGGCAGATTCCAGCTTCCCCACAATTTCTCTTCTAAGACCGTTAACTTGAGAAATTTTCAACCCCATAGGAATTGGAGGCTGAATTTCTATGGTTCCTTTGTGGAAAGGGGTACCTCCAAGTTTACCTAGGTTTTCCCTGATTTTGTCCAAATTTTCCCTTGGATCCTGACTGCCTTCTATGTTTATACTTTCTGATATACACTGCCCTAGCAGTTTTGAATATGCCTCAAGGGTGACCACTTTCCCATGACATTTTAGTTTCATGTCTACAGGTGTAGTTCTCTTGTACTTACCAGAGACTAAGGTTATATCTTTATATGTTTCAGCCGCTTCTTCGTTCAACTTCTTACTAACAACCCTGTATATTTCTGCGTCCTTTGGGACCGGGCTCAGAAAGTCGCCTAGGCTAAGGGATTCCGTCCCCGACTTTACTTTCCCTTTCAGATATGTCAATGTCGCCGATTGGGTAAAGAGATTTCCCGAAGGATCGTAAAACCTTGCCTCAATGATATCCCCGACAGAAAGCTGTTTTGTTGATTCTAAATTTACGGAGTCTATTTCCACCACATATCTATCTCTGATTTTGGAAATTCCCTTAACACTGCCTAGGAAAACCCCCTGATTCTTCGGAAATGCCTTTGACATCAGCTCATCGCCGGATTCATTGTTTATGTACCCTTCTGTGAAGGAACCACGATTAAATATCTGAAGGAGGCTCATCCTATCCTCTGTAGACACCTGATATGCTCCTTTTTCGTAGAATTCGTCAATGTATTTTCTGTAGATTTTTGTGACTGTTGCCACATACTCGGGAGATTTGAGTCTACCTTCAACTTTTAGAGATGTGACCCCTGCTTTGATCAGGTCTCCAAGGTAATCCACAAGACAGAGATCCTTAGGGCTGAGTTCATATCTGGGGGCGTTGCCATCAAGTCTATAGGGAAGTCTGCATGGCTGAGCGCATACTCCTTGATTACCTGAGCGTCCGCCTATGGTTCGGCTTAACTGACACTGTCCAGAGAAGCAAAAGCACAGGGCTCCATGAACGAAAACTTCAGTTTCTATTTGGGAGTTCTTGCTTACTTTTTCTATTAAATCAAGTGGCATTTCCCTGGCCAAAACAACTCGTGTATAGCCTAAAAGTTTGGCTGCCTGTGCCCCGCCTTCGCCGAAAATTGTTCCTTGGGTTGAAAGGTGCAGCTCCATATCAGGGAGATTTTCACTTATGAGGTCACCAAACCCCAGATCCTGAATTATCAGTGCATCTACGCCGATTTCATAAAGCTTCTTTGCGTATTCAAGTCCCTTTTCCAGTTGCTCGTCCCTCATGAGGGTGTTCAAGGTTACGAAAACTCTAACGCCTCTTAGGTGGCAGAAATCGACTGCTTGTTCCATTTTTTCAATGTCAAAGTTGTCGGCACTCATTCTGGCGTTGAAAGCGGTTCCTCCAAGGTAAACTGCATCTGCTCCGTTTTCCACAGCTGCTATGAGTTGCATGGTTCCTCCAACGGGTATCAATAGTTCTATTTTCTTTCTTTCTAGCATTTTTTCTCTCTCATCTGTTATCGCCGGGATTTATTCTTCCTCTAAGTTGCTCTTAGAGTCTTACTTTAGTTTTTATTCAAATCTGCATTCTAGCGTTTCTATGCTGCTTTCTTTCAGTGATACTTTGACCATGTATTCTAGTGTTCCTACGATGCTTTCTTCAAGACAGTATATCACAAAACACCTGCCTCTAAACACTTTTCCCATAGAAAAAAGCCCCGACCAGGAGGCATTTAGAGAAATTCAGCCTAATAGCCCTAGCCGGAGCTTCTTTTGCGGGGAAGGTTATAAGGTGTTTTGTTTTCCCGCGAATGAAGATTTTATACGAAGTTGTATATTTCGTTATGAGAATTTGGTATTACTTTTATCTTTGTATTATTTATAGTTTTGGTATTACTTTGCTTCAGGTTTACCCTCAGCATTTCTCTTTGCTGTCAGCTGATCAGCATACTTGGTTTCTACAATTTCATCCCAAAGTGGTGCGTTGATGCCACAGTCTTCAGGTACAAATACAGGATCCAGACCCATCTTCTTCTGCTTCTCGTAATCCTTGAATACAACTCGAACTTTCTTCTGAAGTAGGAAGATAGCTACAAGGTTAACCCAAGCCATTAGACCAACACCTATGTCAGCCAAGTTCCAAGCAGCATCGGAAGACCTGATTGATCCCCAGAAGATTATAACTGTGAGGATAATCTTTGAACCGGTAACTATTGCCTTCCTTGTGGATTCAGACTTAGCACCCCTTGCAATGTATGATGCGTTTGCATCAGTATAGAAAGCGAAGGAAAGCAAAGTTGTGAATGCGAAGAAGAATACTGCGATTGCAATGAATCCTGAGCCGAATCCCGGAATTAGAGAGTCTATTGCAAGCTGTGTATATCCTGTTCCAGGATTGATGTCAGGTGATATATTCTGAACGATGAATTCCTTAGTGTTCTCATTCTGCACGTTGAACATGTTAGTAGAAATGATCATGATTGCTGTTGCAGTACATACAAGAAGTGTATCAACATATACTGAGAAGGACTGTGCAAGACCTTGCTTTGCAGGGTGGGAAACTTCTGCAGCTGCAGATGCATGTGCTCCGGATCCCATACCGGCTTCGTTAGAGTAGATACCTCTCTTAACACCCCATATGATAGTGCTGCCCCAAACGGCTCCATAAACTGCTTCCATGTTGAATGCAGATCTGAAGATAACTCCAAATGTAGGGATGATCTTATTGTAATTAACGAACAAAATAATAAGTGCGAGCAAGATATATGCTATAGCCATGATTGGAACGATGATCTCAGCAGTTCTACCGATTCTCTTCATTCCTCCGAATACTACAAGTGCGAACAGAATTGCAATTACAGCTCCGGATATCCATGGTGAGATTCCCCATGCATTCTTGGTTGCATCAGTGATATTGAAAGCCTGAATTGTAGGTCCGGTGAATCCGTTTGCAATGACGCCGGTGATGGCGAAAAGTATTGCAAAGGCTCTTCCGAACTTAGGCATATGAGAGAAACCTTTTTCAATGTAGTAAGCAGGACCACCACGATACTCTCCACCGATCTTCTCCTTGTAGATCTGTGCCAGTGAAGACTCAGCGTATGCAGAACCTGCGCCTACGATGGCAATAAGCCACATCCAGAATACTGCTCCCGGGCCTCCGAAGCAAATGGCAGTTGCAACACCTGCGATATTACCAACTCCGATTCTGCCTCCAAGAGCCATTGCAAAACCCTGGAAAGATGATATACCTTCTTTAGAGTTGCTATTACCTTTTAGAAGGTACTTAACCATGTCTTTGATTAGACGAACCTGAGGAACGCCCATGCTGATAGTGAAAAATAAACCCACGCAAATCGCTACCACTACTAGTGGAATGGCCCAGATATAACCATCTATGACGCCTGTGATTTTAGCTAAATCCATAATGAGTTCTCCTTTCATAATACTTGTCATTTAAAATTTGAGAAAATCTTTATATAAATCTTGTCTAAATTTTAACATCACAGTTCAGAAAAACTCAAAAAAACTCAAATAAATTTATTATACATTTTTAGAATTTTTATACATTATCAACCCATCTATGAACTTAGGAATTGCAACCCTTCCGCCGTTTTGCTTCTTTCCTTCTATGTAATTCATTTCATCTTTTATACTTTTAAAGTCAAATACATAGTTAGCATAGACTTGAAATATATCGTTGCCGTAGTCAGATAATCCTATGCTCGCCACATTGCTCAGGCCTTTTTTGATAGCACGTCGCATTCGTTGCTCTATATTCTTACTGCTATCGCCACTCAAGTCCGCCACCTCTTCGAGAGCTGTTTTGTTGTAAAAACCCCCGTGCTTTAGAAGGTATCTGCATACGCTTATAATATCCGTGGTGCCCTTTTCCCCGTTCATACCCAGCATCCCCAGAAAGAGAATTATGTCCCCATATCCTTCACCTTCTTGGGAGCTTTTCTGTAGTGACTGCTCTTGACTGTTTTCATCCCGAAATATCCCCTTGATGTCGTTCATCATGGAGTTCATCTTGCGCTTTTCTGCTACATTTCCAAGTACCGACTCTATCTCTTTCAGATTTATGGGTTTTTGAATGAAGAATTCAATGCCTGCATCGTACGCTTGGGCGATCATTTCCTTGTCACTGACCTTTGAGATCATCACAAATGAAATGTTTTTGTTTATAGAACTCACCTTCTTCACAAGCTCTATGCCATCCATGGTTGGCATGAGAAGGTCGACCAAAACTATGTCCGGCTTTTTCAATATTATTTCCTCCACGGCTTTGTCCGGCATGGTTTCAAACCCTATCACATCTCCGATATCCCTACTCTCTATTATATTTTCTATCGCCTTGACGATTCCTATACTGTCGTCAACTATGTAATATCTCATCCTGCTCCACCTCGCTGAAGGTACTCTTTTTGAAAGTTATCGTGAATGTTGTTCCCTTACCCTTTTCACTTGCAACTGTAATCTTACCATCAAATCCGTTTTCCACATAATCTTTTACAACGCTAAGGCCTATACCTCTTTGTATCTTTCCTGTGTCTTCGCTGAATTTTGTTGAAAATCCGGGAAGAAAAATCGATTCGATTTGGCTTTCTGTCATCCCTCCCCCGTTGTCCATGAACTTAAGAATATAGTTGTCTCCGTCTTCATCCAGATCTACGATGAGACTTCCTGATTTGCCGTCAAATGATTCCACTGCATTTACCATCAGGTTTCTTACAATTGACATCATCTTAAAGTATCCGTCAACCAGGAAGTTTATTTTAGCCTTGATTACTATGGACACACCTTGGCTTTTGATGTTTGCGATGCCAAGGACCAATTCTCTTTCGATTCCGATGATCTCCTTAATGGTAAGTGGGGGATCGTCATACTGGTCAACAAAACTTGTAGCTATGGTACTTATTATTCCCTGAAAGTCTCCCCTTATCTCGTGGGCATGCTGGGAAATGGCAAGAGCCCTTCCGGAGGTTGCTTTATCGATTCCCCTGTCTCCCAGGTCTTTGTAAAGCTCAAATGCCTCCTTCATCATCCCGTCAATTTCTCCAACAGCCTTCTTCATTATCTGAAGCTCACCCTCTATGAGCGCCGCCAGACCCAGAAGTCTTTTGTACTCGCTGAGGTTCTCCCTCCTTAATAGGACAGTGGTATATCTTTCAACTGCAATCAATATCATCTGTATCAGAACCGTCCTGACAAAGGCTACAAGGAGCAAAACAGCTATGGTGTCAAAGCTGATCAGGTTTTGTCCGGCTTCTATGCTTCTCATGGTCATCTCAGACATGTTCGAGAAGAAATCGCAGAGAAAAAGTGCTGTGGGATAGTTTACGAGATTTCTGGGTTCCTTAATTACGAACTTGTATATCAGAGGATAAGAAATTGCATACGTAAAAAAGAAGGCCATGTCAGGAAGTGCCGCTGTGCTAGCCTCCTGAATATCTGTCCCGCTCACCACTAGAAAGAGCATCCTGAACAGGGGAGAAAATATTCCGGAGCATATGGCTATGTATGTAGGTGTTACATTGTCCAGAAGGTACATAAAAATCGCCATTATCAATACCGACAAGGCAATTATGAATCCTCCGGAAAAAATGTGAAAGCTGATCTGTGATGCCATTGAAACGAATATGGCTACCAAAAGCGTGCTCTTTACCTTTTCCTTATCTACCCTTTCGCTAATCCATTCTTTCATGATTTACCGTCACCATATATTGACAATCTAATGCCAATTAAAGAAAATGGGATAGGCCTATTGACCTACCCCACAAGTATCGAAAACTGTTATTTTGTGAAATCAAACTCAGAAATCTTGTGAATTTACTTCACAAAAGTTGTTCCTGTCTTACCTTCAAGGGCCTCGATTGCCTTATCAAGAGATGTGATAATGGCTTTCTTGCCTTCCCCTGACTGAACGAACTTCATTGCAGCTTCTACCTTTGGAAGCATTGAGCCCGGAGCAAACTGTCCGTCTTCGATGTGCTTCTTAGCCTCTTCGATAGTGAGCTCATCAAGATCCTTCTGATCAGGCTTATTAAAGTTAACAGCAACCTTCTCAACTTCTGTAAGAATCATGAGAACATCTGCATCAACCTGTTCAGCGAGAAGTTCTGCAGCAAAGTCCTTATCGATTACTGCTGCAACTCCCTCAAGACTTCCGTCCTCGTGCTTAACAACAGGGATTCCGCCACCTCCGCAGGAGATAACAATTGATGTTGGCCAAAGCTGCTTGATAGCTTCGATTTCAACGATTTCTTCAGGAATTGGAGAAGCAACTACTCTTCTGAATCCTCTTCCTGCATCTTCCTTCATTGCATATCCCTTAGTCTCTTCAAGTGCCTTAGCTTCTTCAGCTGTGTAGAAAGGTCCGATAGGCTTAGTTGGATTCTTGAATCCCTTGTCTTCCTTATCGACAACCATCTGGGTTACAACTGTAAGAACAGGGAAGTCCTTGCCTCTCTTCTTTAGAGAGTACTTGAGAGCCTGCTGTAAATGGTATCCGATGTATCCCTCAGACATAGCACCGCAAACGTCAAAAGGCATTGCAGGAGTTACATCCTTGGCTGTCTCTGAAGCCAGAAGAATTCTTCCAACCTGAGGGCCGTTTCCGTGGACAACTCCCATCTCATAACCCTTTGCGCTTATCTCTGCGATGTATTCACAAGTCTTCTTTACAACCTCTAGCTGAGCCTCTGCTGTAGCTTCAGACTTACCGGACTGAAGAGCATTACCTCCTAGAGCGATTACTATTTTTTCTGCCATACGTTTATTTCTCCTTAAAGTTAACTTAAAGTGAATTTGATATCTGGAAATTTAACTAGATATCTTCTCTGTTTACAGGGCAAGACATGCATCTTGGGCCACCTCTGCCCCTTGATACCTCAGAGCTCTTCATAGTAAGAACTTTGATGCCCTTCTTGTCAAGTAGATCGTTTGAAACATAGTTTCTCTCGTAAGTAACTACTGTACCAGGTGCGATTGCAAGTGTGTTTGAACCATCGTTCCACTGCTCTCTCTGAGCTGCCATAAGGTCGTTTCCGCCGCAACGAATAAGATCAACTGCAGGAACTCCAAGAACCTTAGCCAGGATGCTCTCTAGAGTATCTGTGATTGTCTTGAACTGAGCCTTTCCTTCCTTGTTCAAAGTGATCTCAAACATTCTGAGAGAACCTTCGATTTCAGGATGGATTGTGAACTTGTCAAAGTCAACCATTGTAAATACTGTGTCTAGGTGCATGAAAGCTCTCTTCTTTGGAATATCGAATACGAGAACTCTCTTGAAACTGTCCTTCTTAAGAACTCTCTCAGCAAATCTTTCGATAGCGTTTGCAGAAGTTCTCTGTGAAAGGCCTACAGCTACAGTTTCCTTGTTCAGTACAAGTACGTCACCACCTTCTATTGAAGCAGGATCCTCATAGTCGTACCAAAGCTCAGTTCCTTCAGGAGCAAAGTCCTTGTTATGCTTGTACATGTACTCTAGGAACAATGCTTCTCTCTGTCTTGCAGGAGTGTGCATCTTGTGAACGTTAAGTCCATTTCCTACGCAAGCACCCGGGTCTCTGGTGAAGTATAGGTTAGGCATTGGGCCCATGAAGAAAGGATAGTCAGACTCAACAAAATCCTGTAGTGAATTCTGTGGAAGCTTTCCAAGTTCTTCCTTCTTAACACCTGCGATGATCTTAGCAACCATCTTCTCGTTGTCCATAGCATAAAGATAATCATAAAGAGCATCCTTAACTGTCTGAGAGTTGATAGTTGGAGTTTCATCCAGCATCTTGTTAAGGAACTCAGCCTTGATCTTCTCATCAGCTAAAGCCTTTGCAGTCTCCTCAACATAGTAAACAACCTCCACCCCATTGTCCTTAAGAATAGAAGCGAACTCATCGTGCTCCTCCTGTGCTATCTTAAGATAAGGGATGTCGTCAAAAAGCAATCTCTCAAAATTGTCAGGTGTCAGACCTTCTACCTCTTCTCCTAGTCTGTGGAGAAGTACCTTGTTTAACTTTCCGATTTCGGAAAAGTTGTGAATACCAAAACTCATATTAGTCTCCTTACACGTTAAAAAAATACTGTGCTAAAATTTATATCTTAAATCTTCATTCTCCGGGGGCCATCAAATCCCCTTCGAGTTTTCAACAAAATATCAACAGCCACCAGTGGCAGCCCCTCAAAAGGGGCTCCATGATGGTGGCTGTAAATAATCAACCTATGCGATAGTTGCTACGATAACAGCCTTGATTGTGTGCATTCTGTTCTCAGCTTCATCGAATACCTTTGAGAACTTAGATCTGAATACCTCATCAGTAACCTCTCTGATATCGTATCCTTCATCGTTCTGACCCTTAGCCATTGTAGTCTCAAAGTCGTGGAAAGAAGGTAGGCAGTGTAGGAAGATAACATCATCGTTCTCAGTTGCCTTCATAAGATCCATATCAACTCTGAATGGAGTTAGAAGCTTAACTCTCTCAGGAATCTGAGCTTCTTCACCCATTGATGCCCAAATGTCAGTGTAGATTACATCTGCACCCTTAAGAACTGACTTATCGCTGCTAACTTCGATCTTTGCACCCGTCTCCTTAGCAACTTCCTTAGCTCTATCAATAACGCTGTGGTCAACCTCGTCGCAAAGCTCCTGTGGACCATAAGCTACGAAATGCATACCCATCTTAGCGCATCCGTACATCCAAGCGTAAGCCATGTTGTTTCTAACGTCACCTACGAAAACAACCTTAACCTTGTTAAGAGGCTTAGCAACGTGCTCCTCGATTGTGAGCATGTCAGCAAGAATCTGAGTTGGGTGGTCAACGTCTGTCAGACCATTCCATACAGGAACACCTGCGTGCTCAGCTAGCTGCTCAACAACTGACTGCTTGTATCCTCTGTACTCGATACCATCATAGAATCTACCTAGAACCTTAGCTGTATCTTCTAGAGATTCCTTCTTGCCCATCTGGGAGCTTCCGGAATCAAGGAAAGTAACTCCGGCACCCTCGTCCATAGCTGCAACTTCAAAAGCACATCTTGTTCTAGTTGAAGTCTTCTCAAACAATAGAACGATGTTCTTGCCCTTGAGCAGGTGGTTAACGATACCGGCTCTCTTCTTAGCTTTTAGATCGTGAGCTAAGTCAAGCATATATCTGATTTCTTCAGGAGTGAAGTCCATCAGTGTTAAAAAATGTCTTCCTTTTAGATTAACTGCCATTAGTTTTCTCCTTTTCTTTTAACAAAATAGTTTTTGGTTTAGCTTTTACTTTTGTTTATAAAGATTTTCTCTTCTTTAAGTATAATGCAGTAAGGGCAAAATAAAAAGTACCAGTAGTCTATATAAAAAGAGTACCAGTACTTGCTCATGGTTGAATATTCAACGGTTCCCGTTGCAATAACACATATCTAACAGAAGTATTAAATATTGTGCATAATTATTTTTGAAATTTTACCATATTTTTTATCAAATTTGAGAATATTTTCATACCTTCTATAATCATTTGCTTCTTTTCATGGGAAAAATTGATTCTTATCTTATCTTTTCCACCTTTTCTATCCGGATAAAAAACAGTTCCAGCGATGAAGGATACTCCCCTTCTCTCCGCTTCAGCCACCACTTCCCGACTGTCCATCCCCGGGGGAAGTTTACACCAAATATAAACTCCTCCCTTTGGCTTAACATAGCTAAGACCGTATCTTGCTAAATCGTCAAGGTAAGGACAGGCTGCTCTGAAGTTCTCCCTGTTTCTCCTCCTTATCTCCCCCGTCTTTCTTATGTAGCTGCCGTCTGCCAGACACCTTGCAATCAGCTTTTGGGCTACCCACTCAAGGGACATGATTCGCACAGAAACCAGGTATCTAAGGCTCCTTGCCAGTTCCTCCGGTGCCACTATGAAGGCTATTGAAAGTCCCGGAATAAAGCTCAGTGCAAAGGAATATATGTAGATAACGTTGCTTCCCCTATCCATGGATTTCAGAGTAGGCTCCGGATCCCCGAAGAAGTTAAGCTCCGACCCGCTGTCATCTTCAATTATAGGCAGCCTGTATTTGTAGGAAATATCCAGAAGTTTTCGTTTTCTCTCTACGGAAAGGCAGCCGCCGGTTGGATCGTGATAGCTGGAGTTAATGTATATATACTTCGGGTTATGCTTTTCTATCAGAGGTTCCAAATTTTCGCACTTCATCCCCTCTTCATCCACAGGAACTGTTATTGCCTCACAGTCATTCAAATTGATCAATCGATAAACGTCAGGAGATACAGGCTCCTCTATTATAATTTTGTCCCCGGGTCTTAAGGTTGCAGTCATAATGAAGTCAAATGCCTGATTGGTCTCGCTCATAACCTGTATCTGACTCATCTTCGCCCTTATACCCTTACCTCTCAAGTAGTTGATTATCTGCCTTCTGCACTCTTCGTCCCCTTGGTAAGGAGTGATATAAGATTCCTTCTTGCCGTTCTCCTTCAAAATATAGGCGATATCTCCGGCGATTTCCTCTTCGTCATAGATGATGGGTGGAATACCTACAGCCATAGAAATTTTCGTATCTCTTCCCTGCCTTTGGAAGGCACTGTCAAATTTCTCAGCCATATCCCTGTATTCGTCCTTGATCATCTGGTCCCAGTTAACTTCCTTGCCCCTATCTCGTCTATAATTTCCGTTCATTTGACCGCCGGATGAATAATCCCATTCCCTTCCGGCACCCTCGGAGTTTACATCTCTGTACTTGGCAAAGCCTTCCTCTGAATCCACATCCTTCCCATAAGAAACTTGATATCCGATACCCTGCTTTGATGTTATAAGCTGTTCAGCCTTGAGTTCCCCATAGGCCCTTATTACAGTATTTCGATGAACACCCAGATTCTCCGCCATCAATCTCTCAGATGGCAAGGCAGCTCCATCTTGGATAGTCCCTTCGATTATAGCATTTTTCAGTTGATTAAAAATCTGCCAATACATAGGTTCTTTAGAATTTTTGTCAACAGTTACATTCATCTTCGTTTAACCCCATGAAACTGATAATATGTAGTCTCTATCCTGCCATTAAAGAGTTTCCGCCTTCTATCAGCCTTCCTGCCCATCTTTTTCTCAAACCCCCTGTCCGATGTAATCGCAAAGAGAGATGTGGACTTTTCCTCATTTAGAAGTCTCTTTAGCGCCCTTTCCACGACCTTAACTTCATCTCTGCTACCGATTCTTTCACCATATGGAGGGTTTGTCAAAACAACAACACCCTCTTCATTGATGCTCAGGGCATTTATATTCTTTCGTTCAAACTTTATATCCCCGTCTACACCAGCGGCTTCTCCGTTAATTATTGCTGCATCTATTGCCTTAGGATCAACATCAAAGCCCCTGATATCAAGCTCACCATCCAGCTTCACGGCCTCATAAGCATTCTTCTTCTCAGATTTCCATATATTCGCATCTATGCATTCCCATTTCGAGCATACGAAATCCCTCGTAAGACCCGGAGCTATATTTCTTCCTATCATTGCCGCCTCGATGAGTAGAGTTCCTGAACCGCAGCAAGGGTCAACAAGGATTCTATTTTCCCTCCAAAAGCTCAGCTCCACTAGAGCCGCAGCCAGAGTTTCCTTTATTGGGGCCTCAACATTCTTCACCCTGTAACCTCTTTTGTGAAGGCCGGGCCCTGTCGTGTCTATTGAAATTGTCAAAACATCTTTGAGGAGTGTAAACCTGACAGGGTACTCGGCCCCAGTTTCCGGTAATTCCTCCCCATATGCATTGGAAAGCCTTTCCACTATGGCCTTCTTGATAGTCCTTTGAACTGCCGGAAGACTGGATAGTTTGGATTTAACCGTGGTTCCCGTTACAACAAAACAGCCGTCTTTGGGCATGATCTCTTCCCAAGGCAGATTCTTTGTGTATTGGAATAACTCTTCGAAGGTGGAAGCTTGAGCCTCACCCATCTTTAGCAGTACTCTGTCTGCAGCCCTAAGCCACAGGTTAGATTTGACTATTGCATTGAAATCCCCTGCGTAGGTTACCTTTCCATCTTCCGTTTTTACTATATCGTAGCCGAGAGCTTCAATCTCCCTACGCACTACAGCTTCAAGCCCGAAAGTAGCAGTTGCAATCAGTTCCATGTCTTTCTTCCTTCAGAAAAGGAGCCACCCTTTACAGATATGGCTCCCTCTTATTCAGCTTATTGTTTTCAAGTCTTTCAAGTTCATTGAGTGCCTTTCCGGTTCCAATTGCAACGCAGGAAGTCGGATCCTCTGCGATGTGAACTTCTATTCCCGTTCTAGCCTCTATCCTCTTGTCGATGCCGTAGAGATAAGCACCGCCACCGGTTAAGATAATCCCTGAATTGCTGATATCCGCAGCAAGCTCAGGAGGAGTCTTTTCAAGGACACCGTGAACCGCTTCACATATGGTGTGCAAAGGTTCCTCAAGAGCCTTTAGCATCTCCTCTGAAGTTACAGTAACAGTCTTTGGAAGACCTGTGATGAGGTCTCGACCGCGGCATTCCATAGAAATGCTCTCTTCCCTTGGATATGCAGTACCTATCGTCTTCTTTAGGTCTTCTCCGGTTCTTTCTCCAATGTATAGCTTGTGAACCTTTCTCATGTACTTGATGATGGCCTCGTCGAATTTATCTCCTGCCATTTTTACAGATGTGCTTGCAACGATTCCGCCTAGGGAAATGACCGCTATATCTGTGGTTCCTCCACCTATGTCTATTACCATTACACCGTCAGGCTTAGAGATATCAAGGCCTGCTCCTATGGCAGCTGCAACGGGCTCTTCCATAAGGTATACATCTTTGCCTCCTGCCTGTGAAGCTGCCTCTCTAACAGCCCTCTTTTCAACTTCTGTTACACCGCTTGGAACGCAGACCATTATTTTTGGTTTAAAGAATCTACTCCTTCCACAGGTCTTAGCTATGAAGTATTTGAGCATTCTCTCAGTTATATCGTAATCAGATATGACACCATCACTCAACGGTTTGAGTGCAACGATGTTCCCGGGAGTTCTTCCCAGCATCTGCCTGGCTTCCTCCCCCACAGCAAGTATCTCGTCAGTATCCTTATTAACTGCCACAACTGCAGGTTCGTTCAGGACAATACCCTTATTCTTAATATAGACAAGAACGTTGGCGGTACCCAGGTCGATACCAACCTCGTTTGAAAATCCCATATATTTCTCCTTTCAAATCATTTAAACAGGCAATCCATACTTTTCAGAAAACTCCCTGTAGAGATTTGTGAAAGTATCATTATCCCTGGACTTTAATCTTCTCAGATATTTATGTCTCTCAAAACTGTAATTTTCAAGTTCTATCAGAGCGGCTGCCACATTGGAGCAGTGATCAGATATCCTCTCAAAGCTTATCAACATATCATTTAATACGAAGCCATGCTCAATGGTGCATTCTCCCGTCTGAAGTCTGTTAATATGTCGAGCCTTTATCTGGTCAGTCAGATCGTCGATAACCTCTTCAAGGGGCTCAACTTCTCTTGCCTTCTCAATATCGTTTAACACGAAGGCGTCCTCTGTTATTGCCAAAATTTCATTAAGAGCTCTCTTGATATACCCAACTTCCAGCATTCCACTCTCGGAGAAAAGAAATTTCTTCTCGTCAATTTCCTTAGCAGCTGCCAAAATAGTTATGCCGTGGTCTCCTATACGCTCAAAGTCACCAATGGTGTGCAAAAGAGTGGAAATCATTCTGCTGTCCGTATCTGAAAGTTCAAACCCTGAAAGCTTTACAAGATAAGATCCAATCTTATCCTCAAATCTGTCTATGGCAGATTCAACTTCCTCAACTTCCCTTGCAGTCTCCTCATCATAGTTAAAAAGAAGACTCATGGAGCGAACTACGTTCTGACAAGCCAGGTGAGCCATCTCGTCTGCCTTGTTCCTACATTCTTGAATAGCAACAGATGGAGTTCTGAAAAGTCTCTCGTCCAAGAAGCTTGCCTCCTGTCCTTCCATCCTGATAACCTTCCTTGCGATGAGCACAAGCTTATCAGAAAATGGCAACAGAAATATGGTTGTTAAAACGTTGAATATGGTGTGGCTCAAAGCGATGCCCACAGGGCTGATAGCACTGTCAATCCACGGAAACTTGAACAGAGCATGACCGATGTAGAAAAGTATCAGACATACAGTAGTACCAAGCAGATTGAACAAAACGTGAATGACAGCAACTCTCTTTGCATTCTTAGCGACACCTATACTGGATATGATAGCAGTTATACATGTTCCGATATTCTGACCCATTATGATAGGTATGGCCATCCCATAGGTCAGGCTCGAAGTTAGGGACAAAGCCTGCAAAACACCCACAGAAGCAGATGAACTCTGTATGATAGCTGTAAGAACAAAGCCTGTCAGTATTCCAAGGAACGGATTGTTGAATGCAATGAGAATCTTTGAGAATTCAGGCATTTCAGTCAGCGGCTTTACAGCAGAACTCATGAACCCCATTCCGAACATGAGAATAGCAAAGCCTATCATGATACTGCCTATGTCCTTGTGCTTACTCTTCTTGGCACTCATGGTCATAACCACACCCACCAACGCTAAAATCGGCGAGAATGTGGACGGATTTAAAAGCTTGACAAAGAAGTTATCACCTTCAATTCCAATCAAACTCAAAAGCCAAGCTGTGACGGTGGTCCCTATATTCGATCCCATTATCACACCGACTGTCTGACCCAGCTCCATAATCCCTGAGTTTACAAGACCCACAAGCATTACTGTAACTGCCGAGGAACTTTGGATTGCCGCTGTTATGGCCAATCCCAAAAACATGCTGTGAAACCTGGTCGCTGTCATCTTCTTGAGTATAGATTCCAGTTTTCCTCCGGCAAGTCTGCTAAGGCCCTGCGACATTACGTTCATCCCATAGAGAAAGAGTGCAAGGCCTCCCCCTAAGGTAAAAAACGAGAATATGTCCATCTAAAAATTGCTCCTTAATCTAAATTTTCTCACGTCAACAAAATAACATAATGAGGCAGCAAGATTCTTCAATTGCCCGCCTAACATTATATTATACTTCCCATGTAAATTACAACGAAATATTCATATGATTTAAAAGGACTGTAAATCCCCCTTAAATCCATCATTTGTTAAAGTGCCTCCTTAGAGCGTCAAAGGTCTCGTCGCTGATATAGTGCTCAATACGGCAAGCATCTTCTATTGCAACATCCTTGTCAACTCCAATTTCTGAGAATATCTTGGATAGGACTTGATGCCTCTTATATATCGTAGATGCCAGCTCCTCGCCCTTTTCAGTTAAAGTGATGTATCCGGCTTCATCCACTTCGATGTAGTTGTCCTCTTTCAAAAGGCCGACTGCCCTGCTTACACTCGCCCTGGACACCTCTCGATAGTTTGCAATATCAATGGACCTAACCTTGTTTCCTTCCTGGCCTAGAATTAAAATAGTCTCTAGGTACATTTCGCCTGATTCCTGAATAGACATCCTTTTACCTCCTAGTCTTAATTATTTACATTCTACCATAATATTTGATGAAAATAAAGCAAAAGAGAAAGTCCATATATCTACGGACTTTCCCCATATAATATTATGACTAGATAGGCATTACTTAAAATCGATATGAATTTAAGCGCTAATTCAAATTGATGATGTCTGAAAGTCTATATCAAGTTGACTGAGCATACGCCCTATTTGATCTTTTCTTTCAGTTCTTCAGGATCTATGTGACAGATCGATGAACTCCCACAGGAGCTGCAACCGGAGCAACCGCAACTTGATCTGCCGGCCTTCTTGTCTCTAACAAGCTTAACTATAATCCCGATAACTACAGCAAGGATTATTCCACCTACAATTATATTCCCATAATTTGCACTCAAGAATTCTCCCATAGTATTCATCTCCTTTCTAAAAGACATCAATGGAATATCCCAAATCGAAGGCATACCCCGTCGATTATCATTATCTTTAGAATTAATATGTAATTAATTTTTCTCTACAGCAACATGCCTTGGCTTTAAAGCTGTTTTGTCGTCGTAACTTCTAAATAGCAGATAGAGTATGATTGCCAGGAACAGGAATCCGAAGGCTGTTCCAACGGTGAATATCCCTGTGGCAACAAAGGTCCAAATCTGATAGCAGATGAGGGACAAAACATATGCGAATACTGTCTGGTAGATGATTGCTGCCCATGTCCACTTAGCGCTGTTCATCTCACGTCTTATTGCACCGATAGCCGCAAAGCAAGGTGCGCAGATCAGGTTGAATATCAGGAATGAGTATGCACCCATCGCTGTATAGTGGGAAGCCACTGCCGACCAAACCTCGTCGCCGTTTTCTGCAACTTCTTCAAGACCCTTGTAGAGGATTCCGAAGGTTCCTACAACGTTCTCCTTAGCGATAAGTCCGGTGATTGCTGCAACAGCTGCTCTCCAGTTACCCCATCCCAGAGGCTTAAAGAGTGGTGCAAACAGGTTTCCAAAGAATGCCAAGATGGAGTTTTCCATATCGGTTTCTCCAAAGGAACCGTTTTCCCATCCGAAGTGGGAAGTGAACCAAACTAGTATGGTTGCAAGCAAGATTACAGTTCCTGCTTTCTTTGCAAAGGAAGATGCTCTTTCAGCTGTGCTTCTCAAAATGGCAGAGACTGTTGGCATGTGATATGAAGGAAGCTCCAGTACAAACGGGGCAGGGTCTCCCGCAAAGAGTCTGTTCTTCTTAAGTATTATCCC
This sequence comes from Anaerovoracaceae bacterium, assembly GCA_029983755.1. GTDB lineage: Bacteria > Bacillota > Clostridia > Peptostreptococcales > Anaerovoracaceae > S5-A14a. The sequence goes on along the minus strand of JASBYX010000004.1, from coordinate 34,022 downwards.
TGATACGATTATCGCCCCGATACCGATAAAATATGCGCTGGTGCTAACCCAAGCTGCTCCATCAAACAAAGCTCCTGCGATCAAACCTATAATAGGAAGTTTAGCGCTGCACGGAACGAAGGTCGTAGTCATTATGGTCATCCTTCTGTCCCTTTCGTTCTCAATGGTTCTTGAAGCCATGATTGCAGGCACTCCGCATCCTGAACCTATGAGCATAGGTATGAATGACTTTCCTGATAAACCGAATTTTCTGAAAACTCTGTCCATGATAAAGGCTACCCTTGCCATGTATCCACAGCTTTCCAGGAATGCCAGCATCAGAAACAGAACGATCATCTGTGGCAGGAACCCAAGTACTGCTCCTACACCTGCGACTATACCATCTATAACGAGGTCATGAATCCACTGAGAAACGTTCAGTGCTCCGAGAATGCTCTCGAAAATTCCCGGTACACTTGGAACTTCAAACAGTCCGAAGAAACTCCATGGGTCTTCCCCGAACAAAACATCGTTTGTCCAGTCGGTAGCCCAAATACCTACGGTTTTAATGGACACAAAATATACAACAAACATTACTGCTGCAAAGATTGGAAGCGCAAGAATTCTGTTTGTTACAATAGCATCTATCTGGTCAGAGGTGGATCTTACCACCTTGGACTTCTTCTGGTAGCAACGGCCGATTATGGATGCAATGTAGAGATATCTCTCATTGGTTATAATGCTCTCAGAGTCATCATCCATTTCCTTCTCGCATTCTACAATATCCTTTTCAATGTGAGCGAGGGCTTCCGGCGGAAGATTCAGCCTTTCCCTAGCGTTTTCATCTCTTTCAAACAGTTTGATGGAATACCATCTCTGCTCCACCTCAGGAAGATTGTGGACAACAGCCTCTTCTATATGAGCAAGGTAGTGCTCAACCTCCCCTGAAAACGTGTGAGCTGAAGTCTGGACCTTCTGCTCCTTCGCTGCCCTTATAACTTCCTGAGCAGCATCATCAATTCCAAGATTCCTAAGAGCGGAGATCTCAACAACAGGACATCCGAGAACCTTAGACATCTCCTTGGTATCAAGAACATCTCCCCTGTTCTTTAGGATATCCAACATGTTCACAGCTACAACTACAGGAATCCCAAGCTCCAGAAGCTGCGTGGTGAGATAAAGGTTCCTTTCCAGGTTAGTTCCGTCAATGATGTTCAAGATTGCATCTGGCTTTTCATCAAGCAGGTAATTACGTGCCACAACCTCTTCAAGGGTGTATGGAGACAGGGAATAAATTCCCGGAAGGTCTGCAATAACCACATTCTTATCCTTCTTATAATGACCTTCCTTCTTTTCCACAGTTACCCCGGGCCAATTTCCTACGTACTGGTTGGAGCCTGTAAGAGCATTGAACAGGGTGGTCTTTCCGCTGTTCGGATTACCCGCTAAGGCAATTACAACATTCTCTTTGGTGATTTTCAATTAATTTCCTCCTAAGTAACTAAATTATTCTTCAATCAAAATTGCCTCAGCATCTGCTTTTCTGATAGATAGCTGATAGCCTCTAACTTTTACCTCAATGGGGTCGCCGAGAGGGGCAACTTTCACTACGTCAAGGGTCACGCCCTTGGTGATACCCATGTCCATTATTCTTCTCTTGGTAGGTCCTTGCCCTTCCAGCTTTCTGACTACAGCCTTCTTCCCTACCGGCACATCTTTAAGTGTCTTCATTTATAACCTCCAGAATATATAACTGATAATTATAGCCTTTGAACTTTTCAAAGGCTACGCAGGTGTTACGATTATTTTTGACGCCATTTCTCTGCTGAGTGCAACTCGACCATCCTTAACGCTCACGATGATGTTACCACCGGCCTTGGTTATGATGGTTAGCTCCGTATCCTCTACAAAGCCCAAGTTGTGCAGGTGGCGCCTGGATTCATCCGCACCTGATATTTTGATTATCCTTACCAAATCGCCTTCATTTGCAAATGTTAAAGGCATATTTCTACCTCCCCGAAACAAAATAGAAGCATATCTTCAAATTCCAACTTCACAAAATACTGTAATAAATAAAATCGGTTAAAAACATTCGTAGGTCGGAATTAGCATCAACAATACTTTAAGGGTTAGACGATACTAACCCTTCGTTAGTATATTACAACAGAGTCAATATTTTGTCAACAATGGATAACGAAATTTTTGAAATAATTTTGCTTTTATGATAAATTTCACGTATAATATTAATGTATGAAATAGATAAGGAGGTTCCTCATGATTTATTTTAAAAGTGACTATACTCAGGGTGCACATCCTCAAATCCTGAAAGCGTTGGTTGAGACAAACTCTGAACATACCGGAACACATACATTAGATAAATATTCAGAACAGGCAGAAGAGCTTATCAAAGAGCTCATCGGAAAGCCTGATGCTGATGTTCACATGATGGTTGGCGGTACCCCTACTAATGTTTGTACCATTGCCGCTGCCCTCAGGCCATATGAGGCAGTTGTGGCCCCAAGGTCTGCTCACATTTATACCCATGAGTGCGGTGCTGTTGAAAAGACAGGTCATAAGATCATACCTATGGATCCTGTTGATGGCAAAATCACTCCTGAGTTAATTGACAAAGCATGGATAGAGTACGAGGATGATCATACTGTTCTTCCTAGGCTCCTATCAATCAGCCAGACCACAGAGCTTGGAAGCATGTATAGTCTTGCTGAACTCAAGGCTTTGAGAGCTAAATGCGATGAGAGGGATATGCTCCTTTACATAGACGGCGCAAGGCTGGGTGTGGCACTGACTGCTCCTGAAGCTGATTTTACCATCAGAGACATTGCCGACATTGCAGACGCTTTCTATATCGGAGGAACCAAGCACGGACTACTCTTAGGCGAAGCTGTTGTTTTGCTCCACGATGCCTTCAAACCATATTATAGGTGGATCGTTAAGCAGAACAATGCAATGCTTGCTAAGGGCAGAATCATAGGGATACAGTTTGTGGAACTCCTTAAAGGTGGAGATGACAGCCTGTTCTACAGCATAGGTCACCACATGAATGCCGCTGCTTTGAAAGTTCATCGAATCTTTGAGGAAATCGGCTGCGACTTTTATAGTTCCTCTCACACCAACCAGATTTTTCCCATACTGAAAAAGGATATGATCGCCCATCTGCAGAAGGATTTTGATTTCTACGAGTGGGTCCCTGTGGAGGGAAGAGATGATGTGATGGTAACCCGTTTTGTGACAGGGTTTGGAACTACCACAGACGACATTGAGGCTTTGGCTAAGGCCGTTTTCGACTTTGAGAACAGCAAAGCGGATTGAAATCACAATAGTATAGAATAATTATAGAAGGATAATAACAATATATGAATAGACCTGACGGATACAAACTCAAGGGATGCGACCCTTTTTATGAAATCATGCCACACATCATGCCTCATCGGTATGATGCCACCAACTACATTCATCTCGACATCGACATGGATTCGATTTCAAAGTATGTTAATCAGTGCCGAGAAAAGGGCATCGCCATGAAGCATATGAGCGTTGTGATCGCCGCCTACCTTAGGCTTGTTTCACAGAATCCTTATTTAAATCGATTTGTAATTAACAGGACGCTTTACAGCCGGAACCATTTTGCGGTTTCCTTTATTGCCATCAAGCCGGTGTCCGAAAAGGGAAATAATGAGGAAGCCATCAAGCTGTACTTCAACTTGGATGATGACATTTTTGAGGTGAACAAGAAAGTGAGCAAGGCCATTGAAGAAACTGAGAGTGCTTCACCTGACAGGAATAATGCCACGGACAAATTCCTGCAAGGTCTGAACAAGGTCCCGGGGCTCATGCGTGGCATAGTGGGATTTTTGAAGACATGGGATAGTCTTTTCGGGCTGCCCTTTAGCATAATCGATGCAAGCCCATTCCACACTTCCCTATTCATCACCAACCTGGCATCCATAAGGCTCGGCCCTGTTTATCACCACATGTACGACTTCGGAAGCACATCCATTTTCATAGCTATGGGTGCCCCGGAGAAGAGACTTACTAAGGTTGGAGAAACCATAGTTGACAAAAAGGTTATACCGGTGAATGTTTCTGCCGACGACAGAGTTGCATCAGGCTACTACTATGCAAGGTGTTTCCGAGAATTCAAACGCTATGTGTCCAACCCTTCAGTTCTTGAAAAGAAGCCGGACAAAATTGTAAAGGATGAGAACGTAAAGGTCAAAAATCCCAAGTTCATAGTTAAATAAAATAAGGCAAAATCCGCTATTATTTCAAAATTTTTAAATCCTGCGCGAGAATCCACTATCGGCTCTCGCGCTTTGATTTTCAAAGGCTATATAGACTATGTAGGAGAAAGGTTAGAAAAGTTGAAAAAGAAGGCTCTTATCATCGGCTCCACCGCCGTAGACGTAATAATCGAAATCGACAATCTCCCTAGGACGGGAGAAGATATAAATGTAAATTCCCAAAATCTGGCTCCCGGAGGCTGTGCTTATAACGTTGCCTCAACCTTAGCTTACTTCGGCATAGACTTTGATCTTCTCAGTCCTGTGGGCACAGGTTACTACGGGGATTACATCAACAAAATACTTTCCAATCGTGGGTTTTCTACTCCCCTTCGCAGGGTCACTGGGGATAACGGCTGTTGCTACTGTTTGGTTGACAAGACAGGTGAAAGGTCCTTTATATGCCACCGGGGGGCTGAGTATGATTTTAGGGACGACTTCTTTTCAAGTGTCAAGCCGCAGAATTACAGGTTTGTCTATGTCTGTGGCTTGGACCTGGAAGGCAGTTCATCGGAAGCAATCCTCGGGTTCTTGGGGCGGGCCCGGGGCGGCGGCGATGGTGGATGCCGCATGCCTCAGATATTTTTTGCTCCCGGGCCGAGGGTTGCTTCCTTGCCGCTGTCTGTCCTTGAAAGAATGCTCAGTTTAAATCCAATACTCCACATGAATGAGGAAGAGTCAAGCTACCTCATATCACTATTTGAAAGTATTGAAAAACTTTTGAACCTTACGAAAATGCCAATAATAATTACAAAGGGGCCAAAGGGTGCAGAAGTCTATGAATTAAAAGATGACAAATATGTGGTAAAAACCGATATCCCTGCCTGCCCTGTGGACAAAGTTGTGGATACAATCGGTGCCGGTGACTCCCACGCCGGAGGAGTGATATCAGGACTTATGGATGATTTATCCATCAGCGATGCCGTAGCCCAAGGGAACCTTATTTCTTCTAAAATCGTGCAAATCAAGGGAGCAACATTACGAAGAGATGAGTAGAGAAAAGGCAAATATTTTGTGAAAAAAAGTTTAATTAAACGCTTGCTTAATCGTTTAATCCATGTTATAATTTCCTTCGTAATAAAACAAACACTAAAAATCACTAATTAAAAGGAGGAAAAGTATTATGGTATCTTGTGGAGATATGAAGGTTGGAGAAGTTTATGTATGCGAAAGCTGCGGTCTTGAACTTGAAGTAAAGAAGTCTTGTGGCTGTCCTGACGAAGCAGCTTGTGAGACAGGTCATGACCACGGTGTATGCTGCGACTTTGAGTGCTGCGGCAAGCCAATGGTAAGAAAGTAATTCCAATTCTGCAATAGAAATGGTAATACATGTGGGGTTATATGTTTATATGCATAATTCTAACAGAAAGCCCACACACATCTTAAGAAATTCAAAATCCCGATTCAGCTCTGACCGCATATATGTAGGCAGAACTAAATCGGGATTTTATTGTATGGTGTGGAAGGTATTATTTCCTCTCTATCCACCCACCCCATTAGCTAGAACCACTGCAAGGTTCCATTGACCGTCAGAACCAGTGAAGTGATGGCCGCTGCTATCAGAATCACGCAGACCACAATGGATTTGCTCCCGTCAAACAGCTTTCGACCCCTCTTCTTTCTGTTATAAAGATACATTAATGTTCCCGGTGCATAGAGAAGTGATGCTATGAGAATATACGTTGTACCTGATGCATAAAGTAGCCAGAATCCATATATAGACGCACCAACCGCTATTATCCACGGGAAAGCCCTCTTTCCATTCTCAAATTCCTTGTCCTCCCCCTTTGCCACGACCTTCAAATAATAGAAGGCAGACAGCACATAGGGAACCATTATCGCAGAAGTTGAAAGTGCATATAGAGCCTGGAATGTAGCACTGTTCAGATACATTATGATTATGAATAGCTGAATTATCAAAGCCGTAACTATAACCGCCCAAGTAGGTGCCCCTCTTCCGTTTTTCTTCGACAAAATAGCCGGGAATGCTCCCTGTTCAGACGGCCCAAAGGCGCTGTCAACGCAGAGGATGGTGTATGAGAACAAAGCCCCTCCAAGGGAAATTATTACTCCCACATTAACAAGTGTCGCTCCCCAAGGTCCCACTACAGATTCCAAAACGCCGCCAAGCGATGGGTTAGGTAGCTTTGCAAGCTCCTCTGCCGGCATTACTCCCATTGAAAGCACGGAAATTATCACATATAGGATGAACAGGGATAGGAAGGAAATAACTGTAGCCTGACCTGCAATCTTTGTAGTCTTTCCTCTACCGGAAATGACAACAGCTCCTTCAATCCCTATGAATATCCATACGGTTGTATAAACTGTGCCCTTTATCTGCTCCATCAGGGACATCTCCCCTGTGCCTGTAAAGTTATCTACGAAAACATCCCATTTAAAAGCTCCACCGAATATTATAGCAACTACCACCACCAAAATAGGTATAGCCTTTGCGATTACAACGATGGCATTGAGTACAACCGCCTGATTCACCCCTCTTAAAATCAGTAGCGATAGTCCCCAAATAACAAGGGATGCAACTAGTATGGAAATTAGATTTGTACCATTTCCAAAGGCAGGTACATACCTACCAATAGTCTCAAACAAAAGTGAGATGAAGGATATCTGCGCCAAAATAGCGCTCATCCAATATCCCCACGCTGAGTTGAATCCTACATACCCACCGAAACCCTCTTTAGCGTAGCTGTATATTCCGCTGGTGAGCTCTTTTTTCACAACAGATAATTTGAAAAATGCCATAGTAAGGGCAAACATTCCGATTCCACAAATTCCCCAACCGATTAGAGTCGCAAGTGTATGGGCTCCGCTTTTTGCAAAATCTCCGGACAGGCTAAATACTCCGCTGGCAAGGGTCAGACCAACTGCAAACATAGCTAAGGGAAATACGCCTAAAGTTCTTTCTTTGTTTTCCATTCTTTTTCTCCGTTAATATATCTCCCCGGTCACCAAAGAGATATAAAAATAGGGGCGTTTGTACGCCCCAAGTATTTGTTAGAATCTTCTAAAATCTCAGAGATAGGCAACTGAGTCCTCCGTCAATCTTCTTGTATTCAGAAGTATCAACGGTCAAAACTTCATATCCCATATCCCTTACAGCCTTCTCAACCTTAGGGAAACCTTCCGGAACAATGACAATGTCATTTACCCAGATGCAGTTTGCAGCATAAGCCTCGTCAGCAGGAATCTCTGTTTTGTTGTATTTCTCAAAGTCAGGGCTTGTCAAAAATTCTCCCGCAGCGAGCATGTTGTTGTTCTCAAGGTAGTTAACTCCGGTCTTCAGGTGGAGCATTTCCTTCATTTCAACTACTGAGCCTGTGTGTCCGTGTCTCTCTAGGATTTCGATAAACTGCTTGCAGCCTTCCTCATTTGATCTGTCGGAAGCTCCGATGTAGAAGTGATTTCCAACCATCATTACGTCTCCGCCTTCCATGGTTCCGGGAGCTTTGATGTACTCGATCTTGTCCTCAGGGTAGAATTTCTTGATGGTGTCTACGATGTAGTTTGGCTCTTCTCTTCTGCTCTCTGCACCCGGTCTTGATATGATCGCAACATTAGGTGTCAGTACGGCAGTATCTTCAACAAAACAGCTGTCCGGAAATTCGTCTAGTGCAGGAAGTACTGTTACTTCAACTCCACACTTTTTCAGTGCTTCGATGTATGCATCGTGCTGCTTTAGAGCGTTCTCATAATCAGGTGTTCCCTCAAATGTACCACTTGTGATTCCCTCGCTTATAGCTTTGCAAGGTCTTCTTACGATTACGTTGTTGAATTTTTTCATTTTTCTACATCCTTTCGTGAAATATATTTTTTATGATATTTGACTAGAGTGATTCGCGAAAATAATTGATATTTTTTTCACGGTTTCTGTTTGAATATATAATATACAATATATCGACACTTGTCAAGGGATTATTTTTGTATTATTATAGAAATAGGAAAATTAATTTAGAGGTATCTAGAATGGATCAATTCAAAACACTTAAAAATCACGTTTACGACTACATTGCTGAGCAGATTTTTCTCGGTAAAATCAATCCCGGGGAAAAGATAAATGAAAGTAAAATTTGTGAAAGTCTTTCTGTGAGCAGAACTCCTGTAAGGGAGGCTTTGATAGAGTTATCTTGCTTTGGAGTCATAGACAATATTCCAAGGCGAGGCTTTGTAGTAAGGGAGCTAACGCTCAAGGATCTTTCTGAGCTTTACAGCACCATTGGTGTCCTTGAAGGGGAGGCAGCTTTCCTAGCATGTCCCCTACTTTCAGACAGGGATCTTGCTGATATGAAGTTCTATCTTGAAAGTATGAAGCTTGCCATTGATCAGCGAAATTTTAATATGTATCATAAACAGCAGGAAACGTTCCACGATATTTTTGTTAACAGATGTGGCAACAAGGTTCTCATAAATACTCTTGAGAATTTAAAGAAGCAACTTTTAAAAAGAGACTTCAACGAGGAGGCTCATCCTGACATCAAGGAAGTTCTACTTGAAACAAACCGTGAGCACGAGAAAATTTATGATCTTTTTGTTAAGAAGGATGCTAAGGGGGTTTCCGAATTTCTCAAAGATGTCCACTGGAGAACCCACCAGGCTCAATTTGAAGTTTTGTAAGGATTTTAAAAGCCCATGGAATTCATTTGCGTATTGATTCCATGGGCAAATATTTTGTTGACTAAAAAATACTTTGCAATAAGCAATATGTCATCTACTTCGCAACTCCCTTGTTCTTCCCTGTAATTTCCTCTACTTCAAGAGCATACACCATAGTTCTAGGAATTGCAGCCTTGTTGTAATAAGCCGTTTCTCCATGATACTGCTGCATTAGTCTATCTAGGGCAGCCTCTTTTTCTTCCTCATCCAGTATCCTGATTTTGCCTTTTCCGACTACCGACTGGTACTTAAAAGTACAGTAGCCTTTCTCTTTTGAATAATCCAGTTCATGCTCCAGATCAACTTCAAAGCTCGCACGATTGTCCTTTTTCATAAGGTCAACTTTCTTTCCATCCAGAGCTGAGTGGAAAAAGAGCATCAACTTATCCCCTTTTACCTTTATCCCATAATTCAGTGGAACAATATATGGATATCCGTCATCACCGTTTAGGGCAAGTCTGCATACATCGCTCTTTCTCAGGACCTCTATGATTTCTTCTCTGTCTTTGATTTCTCTGTCATCTCTTCTCATAGCGTTACCATCCTTTCCGGTATCATTTACTGTTTTACCCATTGCTTTCATCATTAGGGTTTATCCTATGTACATTATATTCCCCTTATGATAGAATATCTACATCGAAGTGGTAATTTGTGTTAATAAACTTTAAATATAAAGGAGTAGTTTAATATGAACAGCACCAAACTGGCTGAAATTTCACTTTTCATACTTGAAGTGTACTGGGTTATAATCGCAGTAATTTATTTTTTCCTTAAATTTGATTTTAGGACTGTTGAGCCATCCATAAGGATTATCATGGCCGGTATAACCGGGCTAATCGGTTTATATCTTCTAATTAGGATGTTTGACAAATCCAAGGTTTTCGCAGGGAAGAAAATATTGGTTTTGATGATGGTTACAGTTACAGCCCTATGGAATTATACCGTCATCTTGAAAGGAATCGTTTAGCGCAAGTGTAAGATTTTTTCTATTTGCCTCAAAACTTTGACCCCACAGAAAGATAGAACTATAACATAGAGTGTGCAGAAAAATTCAAAACTGTCTCGAGGGAATTCTGTCGTTCTTATGCTTCCCCAAATAGGTTTCGGGATTATATTGTAAAGTCGCTTTGCAGAATATATTGCCAGGAGTATGTAGATTATCGTAATAAGAATTTCAATATAAAGTTTTTTACGGCACATAATTTGAACCTCCTACCTGTATTTTTTACTATTATAGCATGTACTCTGTGATAAGTAAAAAAGGCACTAGCCCAATGGTTTATCCGTTGGTTTAGTGCCTCTTCTTATTCATTCAAAATCTATATTAACTAGATTCTGCCTCTCTTTACAATTTCAGTTATGATGTAAGAGCAAACGTGCTCAGCATATGTGTGAGGGCCAAATCCTGCATCGTAACCTAGCTCCATGGCAAGCTCGTGAGAAATACGAGGACCACCACAGATTAGAAGCATCTTGTCTCTAAGTCCCTCAGCTTCCATCAGCTCAACCATGTTTGTAAGGTTGTGGATGTGAACATCCTTCTGGGTAACTGTCTGAGAAACCAAGATAGCATCAGCATTTACTTCCTTAGCTTTAGCGATTAGCTCTTCATTTGGAACCTGAGATCCCATGTTGATTGCAATTACATTCTTGAAACGCTCAAGTCCAAAGTGTCCGTGGAATCCCTTCATGTTGATGATAGCATCAATACCTACAGTGTGAGCGTCGGTACCTGTGGAAGCACCAACGATAACAACATCTCTCTTAATCTTGTCAGCGATGTATTCTCCACACTCAACACGATCCATTACATCAACTTCAACCTTCTTAACCTTGATGGATGAGAAGTCAACTGTGTGCTGGCATTTTCCATATACAACGAAGAATGTGAATCCGTTCCCCATATCGTGGAAGTAAGTAACATTAGGTTCCTCACATCCCATTTTTCTTGCAAGGATTCTAGCAGCTTCCTGAGCTTCGTCCCCTGCAGGAACAGGCAGGGTGAATGCCATCTCCACTATACCGTCATTCATCGTATCGCCGTACGGCTTTACCTTAGTCAAATCTATTTTGTTATCTGCAACCTGTGTCTTAGCTTCAGTCATTATTTTGCACCTCCAAGCATCATTGGAATGAATGGATTGAAGTAGTGTTCATCCTTCTGGCAAACACCTTCAAGACCCTTACCACCGTCCAGCGGTCTCTTCACTCCACCGAATTTACCCATTTCAATTGTCTTAAAGAGTCCGTCAGACTCAACCTGATGAAGAAGCTCCTCAGCTTTGCCGAGAACTTCCTGAGCTCTCTTCTGAATGATACCATCTTTTTTGAACTCGATTTCGCTGCCCAAATCTCTACAGTTGTTGAAGATGTACTGAGCGTTTTCGATGGATAGATATCTATCGTGCATATGAGGTGTGTGAATAGCCTCTGTAAGCATACCGAGAAGCTGTAGTGACTGCCCGGTCCAAATAGCAATCAGGTTAAATAGAGCGTCCTGAATGTGGCCCTTGAAGATGTTACCTGTCATGAACTTAGTTGGCGGCATGTACTTCAGGCTGGCGTTAGGGAAGATTTCCTTAGCCATTGTAGCCTGAGCAAGCTCATATAGGAATCCGTTCTCGATGGAAGGATCCATTTCGAATGCGTGACCAAGACCCATCTGCCATTCCTGAATGTTTGCAAGAAGAGCAAATGACTCGTTGATGAACTGAGAAGCCAAAACTGTGTGAGCACCTTCGTACGCATCGTCCGTTGTAAGGTAGTTATCTTCACCGGAGTTGAAGATGATTCCGCAGTATCCGATGATAACACGGCTCATGTACTGGTCAACAAGAGTTCTCTGCATGTTAATATCTCTAAACAAAATACCGTAGATAGCGTCGTTCAGCATTACGTCCAGTCTCTCGAGGGCGCCCATTGCAGCAATTTCCGGCATGCACATTCCGGAAGAATAGTTACAAAGTCTGATATATCTACCAACTTCTTCACCAACCTCATCAAGAGCCTTTCTCATAATTCTGAAGTTTTCCTGAGTTGCGTATGTTCCACCAAATCCCTCTGTTGTTGCACCATAAGGTACATAGTCAAGAAGTGACTGTGCAGTAGTTCTGATAACCGCAATAATGTCAGCTCCCTGTCTTGCAGCAGCCTGAGCCTGAGTTACGTCCTCATATATGTTACCTGTAGCAACGATAACATATAGCCAAGGCTTCTTGCCCTCTCCAAGTCTTTCGATCATATCCTCTCTGGCCTTTGCCTGTTGTCTGATTCTCTTAAGAGCAGCTTCAACCTTAGGCATGATTGCTTTCTCTGCCTCTTCAGGGCTAACTGTATCAAGTTTGGTGATATCAAGTTCACCACGACCAATCTTCTCAGCGATTTCCTGAGGTTCAAGGCCGGTCTGAATCATTGCATTACCCATCCAGTAAGCAACTCCCCTTGGTAGTCCGCCGGCATCCTTAACTTCGTCAACAACAACGTTTGGAAGTGGAGTCTCCACATCGTCAACTCCATCCACCCCTAAAAGTCTTAAGATTGTTCTTTCTGTACTTACAGTGGTGTGTCTGTCAATGAAGTCCTGCATGTCTTTTGCGATCCTGCCGGCACACTCTCGTGCGCTGTTTACTACCTTTGGATCTAAATTAAGTTTGCTTTTCATCCTTTGTTCTCCTTACTTAATATATTTTTGTGCACCTTCGATAATTTCCTTATTTATTCCTAACATCTTGGCAATGTTAAGTGCATCCTTTGGAACTTCCTTGTTCCCCTTCACAACATCGAGGCTGTAGTCCATATACTTTCCGATGATATCAATTCTTTCCCGTCTGTTTGCATATCTGATTTCCTTATCAAGTTTGTCAAAATCAACACCCTTAAGACCCCGGACCTGCATATTCGTGACACCTTCATCCTCTGTCACCGTCTCAAAGTGAGTGGTAATCAGGGCGATATACGGGCGGCCCTTCAGATAATCCACCAAACTCCTTGTCAGGGCAAGACCCTCAACAGGATTGGTTCCACTGGCAATTTCATCTATCAATAACATGGATCTATCCACGCTGTTGTCCAAAATTTCTTTGAGTTCTTCCATCTCGCTTCCAAAGCTTGACAGACCTCTCTCAACTGATTGGCTATCTCCTATGAGCATTTGCATATATCCGGAAAGTCCAATCTTTGCTTCTTCACAAGGAACGAAGAAACCATACTGTGCCATCAGAGCAACCATCCCTGAAAGCTTAAGGGAAATTGTCTTTCCACCCATATTCGCTCCGGTGATGCAGCTTACCCCCGGCTTAAGTGACATGGAAATAGGCTTGTATGTTTTCCCCTTGGAGCTGAGAACTTCCTCAACTTGGAGATGCCGTGCATTTTTGAATTCAATCATATGCTCCTTGACAATCTCCGGCCTGACGCATTTCTTTGCATCTGCGAACATAGCCCTACCCAGCATTAAGTCGAGAGCAGCTATTTTGTCGACATTTGAGAGCAAAACACCTGTGTGTTCGGCGATTTCCTTCGATAGGCTTTCAAGAACTTTCAGCTCTTCGTCTTCGATTTCCGTTGTGATGTCCTCTATTTGGTTAAAAATTTTAAGGGCTTCCGGTGTTGGTTTCAGTTCAAATGATGCGGTCAGATGATCTTCTCCAACCCTCGCAAGTTCCGGAATACCATCTATGATTTTGTAATCGGTGCAGGCTTTGGATAGGACTATGTCAAACTTCGGAGTAAGTGTAATACCATACTTGTGTTTGATCTCATCCTTTGTGGCACGCTGCATCTTACGAGCTTTCTTTTCAAGATCCTTGCGAGTCCTTCGAAGTTCAGCAAGTTTTGGGGAAAACTCGTCGTACACGTAGAATGTATATATCCTGTCATGTTTTGGATCCAGAATATCGAGCACCTTTTCGATATCTTCAAGTATGTATTCCTCAGGGATGTTTATTCCCTCATCCATGGCTTTTGCCATCTCGCCTCGTATTCGTGTCATCTGTATGAGCAGAGATTTTAGCTCAAAAAACTCAACGGTTGACAGAGTGTTTCCGGAGGCTCTTGTTATTGAAAACCTGCAGTCCTTCATTTCCATGAAGAATTCGCTGATTCTCTCTGTGGCCTTAGGAGCCTTCACCACAAAATTCACCATCTGTTCAAGCTTATCAAAATGCTCCATTAGGGATTCTTCATCTCCCGGAAAATATGGTTTCATTTCCTTTAGAAGCTTGTGGCTAAATGGGGAATTAAGAGTAATATTGTCCTTCACATAGTCGAGTCCCGCTTCCCGGCGAGTTTTGACGTTTGCCAATCTTCTATTATCGTTTTTAATCATGACCTACCTCAATTTATCTCGTTACGCCCTACCGGGGTCAACTTTGGGTTATATCTTAAGTTAAATCTTGACCTATATCTTAACATCAAGAACCGGAAGATCCGGCAGTGCTTCCTGCATAGCAGAAAGTAGAGCCTCATGCTCGAATGAATATCCGCTTGGAGCCCATGGATTTACCGTTACACAGGCTACCTCGATGTTTTCAAGCACTTTAAGATTGAACTTTCTCTTTGCAAGCTGCTTCCAATCCCTAAGGCTTATAAATATCTTTGTCGGATCCTTAAGCACGAAGGTTACGGTCTTAAATTTCTTAATATTTATATCTGCGATTACACTTGCGGTTAAAGCCCCGGGGATGTAAACATACTGAGTATTCTCATCAATGGCCTCATCAATGAACTTGCTGCTTCCAAGCCCGGTGATTAGATCCAAAATCTCAATCTTACCATTCTTCACGAGCATTATCTTCTCTTCGTGGGCGTGCTCAGCAATCAAATCTCTAGCAGCACCCTCCTCGAGCTCAGGTAATCCATAAAGGGAAACAACATGAGCGGTTTCTTCCACTACGATCTGCATATTCCTCGACAGCACTGCTCCCGTTGCCATGATTATGGCATCTGAAGTTTCCGGGGAGGCTATTGATTTCCTATCTATTGCGCCATCTATGAGAATCAGATCGCACCCATGCTTCATCATTTCTTCGCACAATTCCTTAGTACCTGCAGTGGACATAGCTCCTGCAATCTGAACATATCCTGCATCCTGCACCTTGCAGATCAAAAGTTCCCCCATAGGAGTTGTATATTTTGACTTCCAAAGTATCTCAAGTCCTGCGTCTGCCGCATCAAAAAGCTGCATGGGAATCGATACAATCGTATCCTCATACAGGTATATCCTCGGCTTTTCAGTCATGGTGACAAGGTCTTCCGACTCGCCATCACGACCTGTTGATGTGATACCAAGAACCACATCTTCGTCATAGGCTTCCTCAATAAAATAATTGAGTGCCGTGGTTTTTCCAGCATTTTTAGACATGCCAACTATAGATAATGTTTCGTATTTATCTGCTAATTCCCTCATTAAATCCATAGTTCACATTTCTCCAAATACTATCTCTTTAACAAAATCCCCAAGGAAGGCTCGGGGCCTTCCTCTAGGGACATGAATTCAAAATTCTTATTTCTCGTTTCTCTTGTGTCTAGCAAGGTTTGCAGGCTCCATAGACTTGATCTGAAGTCCTTCACCAAGAGCAGAAACACCCTGGTACTCGTACTTCTTCTTGCCCTGGCAGTAATCGCACTGGCACTCAAGCTCAGGAAGTCTAGGCTGAGTGTAAGTTGTGATAACGCCCTCGTAGTTTCTAAGGATTACCTTATCAGGAGTCTCTGAAATTACGTACTGAGGCATTACAGGAGTCTTACCACCACCACCAGGAGCGTCAACTACGAATGTGGGTACGCAGTATCCGGAGGTGTGACCTCTTAGACCTTCGATGATTTCAATACCCTTAGCAACTGTTGTTCTGAAGTGCTCGATACCGATTGAAAGGTCACAGATATAGATGTAGTAAGGTCTTACTCTGTTCTTCGCTAGTTCCTGTACAAGGTCTCTCATGATGTGCTTGCAGTCGTTTAGACCTCTTAGGAGAACTGACTGGTTACCTAGAGGAATTCCGGCATCTGCCATCTTTCTCAGAGCTTCTCTTGCTGTATCTGTAATTTCCTTTGGATGGTTAAAGTGTGTGTTGAGCCAAATTGGGTGGTACTTCTTAAGCATGTTAACAAGCTTATCAGTTATACGCATTGGCATTACAACAGGTGTTCTTGAACCGATTCTTACAATCTCAACGTGAGGAATCTTTCTTAGTTCACTGATGATGTACTCTAGAGTGTCATCTTCTACACAAAGAGCGTCGCCACCTGATAGAAGAACGTCTCTTACTACAGGTGTTCTTCTGATGTAATCGATACATGCATCGATATCTTCTCTTGATCTAGCACCATCAGTTTCACCTGCAAGTCTTCTTCTTGTGCAGTGTCTGCAGTACATTGAGCACTGGTCAGTGATCAGGAACAAAACTCTGTCAGGATATCTGTGAGTTAGTCCTGGAGCTGGAGAGTCTGCATCCTCGTGTAGTGGGTCAGCATCATCAGCTTCTGATCTGTGCATCTCTGCAAGTGTAGGAACAGCCTGCATTCTAACAGGACATCGTGGATCATCAGGATCCATAAGTGAAGCATAGTAAGGAGTGATTCCAACTCTGAATCCTCCCATAACCTTCTGGATATCTTCCTTTTCCTGGTCAGTAAGGTTTACAACCTGTGCAATATCTTCTACAGTTGATAGTCTGTGGGAAACCTGCCAGTGCCAATCGTTCCACTGTTCATCAGTAACATCCTTAAATAGAGGAATGTCTTTCCAATTTCTAACAGCCATAATCTTTTTTCTCCTTATATTAAACTTAATATATTAGTGATAATTTATAGAAACCTTTCGGGGAAATCATCCTTCGCAACTTTTCAAAATTCGTCTTCTCAGTGAAATTAGCAAACCTGTGCGCTTGTTATTTCCGTTAAGACAAACATCTACCCTCTCAGATATATGGCGATAAGCTGTCTCCTCCAAAAGTTATTTCTCAAAAACATACCCCGCCCGGGTCTTTCCAAAGCCTGGGCAGGGATAATATTCAATTGCAATTACTTGCACATGTGTAGGACTATGCGTACATCTCCTTGAACAGATTTCTCAGGCCTTCGTGCTCTCTCAGAATCTGAAGAGTGATCTCTGCGTGACCCTTAGTATATCCGTTTCCGATGATCATGTCTACGTCCTTACCAACACCCTCAGCACCTAGAGCTGCCTTAGTGAAGCTTGTAGCCATTGAGAAGAAGTATACAAGTCCTCCATCCTTACAAGCAAGGATTGAAGCCATTTCTGTATTCTCAATGTTAACGTTGTTGATTACGATATCGCATAGCTCTCCGTCTGTGAGCTCCATGATCTTGTTGTACATAGCAACAGCATCAGTAGCATCAAGATGGAAGTATTCATCAGCAAGGTCAAGCTTTCTAGCTCTGTCCTCAGACTTCTGAGAACCACCACAGCAGATAACCTTACCTGTAACACCGGCTCTCTTCTTTGCTTCATATAGGCAAAGTAGTCCGGACTTTCCGCCACCACCGATTACAAGAACAGTGTTGCCAGGCTTAACCAGCTTAGCTGTCTGTGCAGGAGCACCTGCAACGTCAAGAGCAGACAATGCAAGACCTTCAGGCATATCCTCAGGAAGTTTTGCATAGATACCGCTCTGGAACAAAATAGCTTTACCCTTGATGTCAACCTGGTCGATGTCAGGTCTTACTTCTAGAATTTCGTCAATTACCAGTGGAGTCAGTGAAAGTGAAACTAGTGTTGCAATCTTGTCTCCAACCTTAAGGTCTCCAACGTAGTTTTCACCGATTTCAGCAACTGTACCGATAAGCATTCCACCTGAACCTGTCCATGGGTTCTTGTGCTTTCCGGCCTTCTCAACGATGCCAAGCATAATCTTCTTGATTTCTTCAACATCTCCACCTGCTCTCTTTTCGATTTCTGTGAAAGAAGCAGAGTCAATGTTAAGAGTCTTAACGTCGATTAGAACTTCGTTATCGTAAATTTCCATTGTGTTGTCAATTACGTCAGCTGGCTGTGGTAGAACACCTTTTGGTGAAATAACACGGTGAGTTCCGTAAGGGCATCCTTTTTTCTGCATAGTTTCTTCCTCCTCTTAAAACAAATAAGTATTTTTCTCAACTTTTAGATACATTATATCTACTTTACAATTCCTTGTCTATTTAGCAAAAGAAAAATTTTTGAAACAAATTTAAAAAATAACAATTGAACACAAATCGGTTCGCGCCTCTATTTTGATTCGTCTGATTTTGGTTCAAAAAATAGAAGACAGCCGGAAAACCCGGCCGCCCTCTATTTTATGTTTTCTAAATGGATTAAGAAAAACACTATTTTGTTGTTGCAGGCTCAATCACACGCCCGCTACATGACCTTAAATTTTAGATATTAGTCATGTTTCCAAATAAGTAGTATCCAAGAGGAGTGTAGTACAGACCCTTTTCTCCGTCCTGAATCATTCTCTTACTTGTGTAGAAGTACAGAGGTGCAACTACGTTATCATCTGCAATGAGCATCTTCTCTGCATCGTGCATTGTCTGCATTCTCTTTTCAGGATCCTTCTCTGCCTTAGCAGCCTGAATCAAAGCATCGTATGATGGATTCTCATACTTAGCGTCGTTGTTTCCGCCGCCGGTCAAGAACATGTCAAGGAATGACATTGGATCGTTGTAGTCTGCAACCCAACCGTGTCTTGCGATTGAATAGTTACCTTGCTTTCTGTCGTTGATGAATACGTTCCACTCCTGGTTCTGTAGGTTAACTGTAACTCCCAGCTTCTCCTGCCACATGTTCTGCAGAGCCTCTGCAATAGCCTTGTGGTTTGCATCTGTATTGTACAGATAGTCAACTGTTGGGAAGCCCTTACCATCAGGATATCCTGCCTCTTCAAGGAGTTTCTTGGCCTTTTCACAGTTAGCTTCGTAGTCCTTCTTATCAACCTTGTAGTAGTCTCCGCCGATCTTTCTGAAGTCGTCTCCATCAATGCCCTTTGCATCGTTTACTCCCTTAGGAACATATGCGCCTGCAGGAACCTCTCCTGTTCCGGTTACTTCACTTACGATGAAGTTTCTATCGATTGCCAGTGAGAAAGCTTCTCTAACCTTAGGGTTATCAAATGGAGCTTTCTGATTGTTGAAGCATACGAAGTAAGTACCGATCTGAGGATCAACCTTCAAAGTCTTATCCTTCAAAAGAGCCTTAACTTCATCAGGTGGAACCTGATTTATAAAGTCAAGCTCGCCGGACTTGAATGCTGCATACATTGCATTAGTGTCGTCCATCAGGTGGAATACGATCTTCTTAGTCTTAATTTTGTCCTTATCGTAGTAGTTCTCATTCGGTTCCATTACGATCTTGGAGTTTCTCTTTCTTTCAGTCATCTTGAAAGGTCCGTTAGAAACGTAAGTGTCAGGTGAGTTTGTCCACTTGTCACCGTCCTTCTCGATGATTTCCTGCTTTACAGGTGAAGTTGCAGGGAACGCACAGATTTCTTCAAAGTATGGAGTAAACTTTGAAAGTTTAACTTTGAAAGTCTGATCGTCCGGAGCTTCAATGTCGAGAACCTTGTCCTCACTGTCATAACCGGAAACCATGTCCAGCATGTACTCATAATCAGCGCCTGTTTCAGGCTTTACTAATCTGTTCCATGCGTACACGAAGTCCTTAGCTGTCAATGGGGATCCATCACTCCACTTAAGGTCCTTTCTCAGGTGGAATGTCCACTCTAGCTGGTCATCAGAAACATCCCAGCTCTTTGCCATACCGGGAGCAAGCTTTGCATGTCCCTTTCCATCGTCCACCCACTTAACAAGTCCCTCAAAAGTGTGAAGGTTCATAGTTCCTCCATCAAGAGATGTGCTAAGTGCAGGATCGATTGAATCTGGCTCTGATGCGATGCAAACGTCCATCACACCGTCTCCGCCCTTTGCACTGTCACTACCGCAGGCTGCAAAGGCGAATACCATGCAAAAAATCATGGCGGTTAATAATGCCTTCTTCATAAAATTTCCTCCTTATTATGAATTCTCTATAACTATGAGTACATATTTACTCAATAGCTAACTAAACATTATGGCATGCTACAAAATGCCCTGGCTTAATTTCTCTCCAATCCGGAACTCTAGTCTTGCAATCCTCCGTTGCAAAAGGACATCTAGTGTGGAATTTACATCCCTTAGGTGGATCCATAGGACTTGGAATCTCACCCTGCAAAATAATCCTGTGTTTTTCCCGGTTAGCCTGTGGATCAGGAATAGGCACAGCAGACAGCAAAGTCTTCGTATAAGGGTGGATAGGATCGTCATACATTTCCCTACCATTTCCCAGTTCTACCATATTCCCCAGATACATTACTCCAATTCTATCTGAAATATGTCTTACTACCGACAAGTCGTGGGCTATGAAAAGATAAGTCAACCCAAGCTCATCCTGCATATCCTCAAGCATATTTACAACCTGAGACTGAATTGATACATCAAGGGCTGAAATTGGCTCGTCACAGACGATGAATTCCGGCTCAACGGCCAAGGCTCTTGCGATACCTATCCTCTGTTGCTGTCCTCCGGAGAACTCGTGGGGATACCTATTTGAGTGTTCGCTGTTAAGGCCAACCTTTTCCAAAAGTTCATTAATCCTTGCAGCTCTTGCCTTCCCCTGATGGAGCTTGTGAATGTCCAGCGCCTCTCCTACAATTTCTCCAACAGTCATTCTAGGATCTAGGGAAGCTGAAGGATCTTGAAAGATGATCTGCATCTTTCTCCTGTATGACATCATCTTGGGATTGTTCTTCCCATTTGCATCGTCATATATTGGTTCTCCATCGTACAATATCTTCCCTGCTGTAGGTTCATATAGGCGCAAAATAGTTCTGCCCAGTGTAGTTTTCCCACATCCGGACTCTCCCACAAGTCCGAAGGTTTCTCCTCGTTTGATGTCAAAGGTTACTCCGTCCACAGCGTACACGGTCTTCTGAGGTCCTATTCCGCCTTTCAGTTTGAAGTGCTTCTTCAAATCTCTTATTTCTAACAGATTATTGCTATTGTTATTATTCATGATTTGCCTCCCCTGCTAGTTTTGATGCCAGTAGCCAGCAGCTTGACCTGTGTCCGTTTCCAAGATCAATTGTAGGCGGCTCCTTGCGAAGGCAGATGTTCATACAGTATTCACATCTCGCCCCGAATCCACATCCTTCAGGAGGATTCAACATGTCCACAGGGTTACCTTCTATAGGTATCAGTCTCTCATATTCCTTAGCATCAACCCTAGGCATGGATCTCATAAGTCCAAGGGTATACGGATGTGACGGGTTGTAAAAAATATCATCAACAGTTCCCTGTTCTACTATCTTTCCTGCATACATTACAGATACTTTGTCACAGACCTCAGCTACAACACCCAAGTTATGGGTTATGAAGATTACTGACATCTGTCTCTCTTTCTGGAGCTTTCTGATAAGTTCCAAAATCTGTGCCTGTATTGTAACATCTAGTGCAGTTGTAGGTTCATCTGCAATCAGAAGCATAGGGTCGCATATGAGTCCCATAGCTATCATAACCCTCTGTCTCATGCCTCCGGAAAGCTCGTGGGGATACTGCTTCATTCTCTTGTCTGGATTGTTGATTCCAACAAGTTCCAGCATTTCAATAGCCTTATCCCATGCTACCTTCTTCTCCATTTTCTTGTGACATAGAAGGGCTTCAGTCAACTGATTCCCTATCGTATATACAGGGTTTAGGCAAGTCATAGGATTCTGAAAGATCATGCTCACCTTATTCCCTCTAAATTCTTCCATCTGTTCAGGGGTGTAATCCAGTATATTCTCACCCTCAAAAATAACCTCTCCCCCAACTACCTTTCCCGGGCTTTGGAGCAGACCAATTATAGTGTATGCTTCTACACTCTTGCCGGAACCTGACTCTCCAACAATTCCCATGATCTCGCCGTGCCCTATATCATAGCTGATACCTCCAACGGCTTTAACCTCTCCTGCATGGGTAAAGAAGGAAACCTTCAGGTCTTTGATTTCTAAAAGTTTATCCATAAGTTCTCCTCCTTACTTTCTTAATCTAGGGTCAAAGGCATCTCGTAGACCATCTCCAAAGAGATTCAGGCTCAGAATCATAAGGCTCAATATTATTGATGGTATGATAAGCCTCTCAGGATACGAATAGATACCTGCCAAAGCTTCAGCTGCCATAGCTCCAAGGCTAGGCATAGGCGCCGAAACTCCAATTCCTAAGAAAGATAGGAACGACTCAAGGAATATTGCTGACGGAATCTGAAGTGCAGTCATTACGATTATCTGACCTACACAGTTTGGCAAAAGGTGTCTCTGAATGATTCTCTTACCGCTGCCTCCAAGGGCTCTTGCCGCAGTTACGTACTCCTGCTGCTTAAGCATGAGAATCTGTCCCCTTATAATTCTCGCCATTGAAACCCAGTACAGAAGTCCAAAGGCAATGAATATGGAGATCAGAGGAGCTCCCAGAACTCCAACCTTAGCCGCAAATGCCGAATGACTTGTGTTGACCCAATTCTGTAGCGGTATCTTGATAGTTACCGAAAGAAGCAAAACCACCAAAACATCAGGTACGGAATATATGAGGTCAAGGATCCTCATCATTATGTTGTCCACTCTGCCGCCAAAATAAGCGGATATAGATCCGTAAAGTGTTCCAATTACCAGCACGATCAAGCTGGCACATACACCTACGGTCAGGGAAACCCTTCCACCGTACATTGCTCTTACGAAAAGGTCTCTGCCGAACTTATCCGTTCCGAATGGATGCTCCCAAGATGGAGCTAAATTAATGCTTTCTGCGTGTCTTGACTGAGTAGCATAATCCACATTCATGAAGATAGGTCCCAAAAATGCGAAGATGAAAATAATTAAGATTATGCCGAGGGAAAACATTGCAACACGGTTGCTCTTAAGCCTTCTCCAGGCGTCTCTCCAGTAGGAAACGCTCTCCGCCTTTTCTATGAAATGTTCCTTCTTATCGTCAGAAGCCAATTTGAAATCATTTGGCTCAAAAACAATTTCTCTATCAGGAAGCTTAGTCAAATCAGGCTGAAGTGAAAAAAGCTTCGGATTCAAAAACTTATCCTGTTCTACTATCACGCCTCACTACCTCCCTTAGTTATGTCAATTCTAGGATCCACAAATCTGTATAGAAGATCCACCACCAGGTTCATAAAGATTACCAAGGCAGCAAGGAAAATAGTCGTTGCCATGATTATAGGATAATCCCTATTCAATATGCTCTGGATGAAATACCTTCCAAGCCCCGGAATGCTGAACACGCTCTCCGTTACAAAGCTACCTGTCAATATGAATGCAGTGAGAGGTCCAAGATATGTGAGGATTGGAATAAAAGCATTCCTTAGAGCGTGCTTAAATATAACTTTTGAAGATTTAACACCCTTAGCTCTCGCCGTTCTGATATAGTCCTGATTGATAGCATCCAGCATGCTGGACCTTGCCAGTCTGCCGAGATAACACATAGGATAAAAGGACAAAGTAAAGCAAGGCATTATGTAACTCGCCGGATTATTCAAGCCGATGGTAGGAAGCCATCCTAGTTTAACCCCGAACAGAATTAACATAAGGGTTGCAATTACAAAGCCGGGAACGGAGATTCCCAAGGTCATTATAACCCTGAGGAAGCTATCGATTTTCCCTCCTCTGTAGTAGGCAGCGAGACAGCCCATAGGAATACCCACAACAATTGCAAATAATAGCGAAAGCAGTCCTACTTTTGCCGATGTAGGAAATAATTCACCGATAATCTCATTTACAGGTCTGTTCTTCTGCATCTTAAGGGAAACCCCAAAGTCCCCCTGAACGAATTTAACAATGTAATTTTTGAACTGAATATGTAGTGGCTTATCCAGACCGTATTTGGCATTTAAAGCTGCGATAACCTCGGGAGACTTTGCCTTCTCACCGAGGAATGGGCCGCCGGGAACCAAATTCATCAAAATAAAGGTCAAGGCTGCAACAAGTAGCAAAACTACCACAGCCTGCACTACACGTTTTAAAACGTACTTACCCATTTAGAAAACTCCTGTCGTATAATTATTTTCTTTCCGATCGCACTGCGATTTAAAACATTATACACCGTAAGACGAATAAAAACAATAGATTTTTCCTAAAAAAAGTATTGTTGAGGTTGCACATTGAAGTAATAAAGTTGCCAAAAATTGGCTATTTTTTGTATAATTATCTCAAATATTCAAAAATTAGTAGTGTTGCCACAACAAATTAGTATTCTTTAATAACTAATGCACAATAAACGACCATTTCCGAGGTGTTCAAATTTATAAAAATTTATGCATATTTTTACCCTAAAGCGCATTGTATCATGTAAAAATGCCTTGACATTATCACCCAGCAATAGAAAAACCTCCGGCAAAATTATAAGCCGGAGGGTAAATTGCAGTTTTATTTTGTTTTAATTTATATTATCGTATCGTTACAGATGTTTTGTGTTCAACAAACTATGCGTAAAGCTTCTGGAACAACGCCTTTATTTTGTCGTCTTCCCTTAAAACCTGTAGGGCAACATTTGCGTGTCCCTTGGTGTAACCGTTTCCTACCAGCATATTAATGTCTTTGCCGACACCCTCAGCACCAAGAGCAGCTTTGGTGAAGTCGCTTGCCATCGAGAAGAAGTAAACCATTCCCCCGTCCTTGCAGAGCATTATGGAAGCCATCTCCGTGTTTGGAATGTTCACAACGTTGATAACCACATCGGCCATTTTACCATCTGTCAGTTCAGCAACCTGCTGGTGCAAACCAACTGCATCTGTTGCGTTCCCAACAAGATAGTGATGAGCTACATCCACACTTTCCGCCCTATCGATAGCAGGCTGAAAACCATCGATGCATATTACCTTCCCGTTGATTCCGGCCTCCTTCTTAGCCATGTAACAGCAAAGCATCCCTGACTTTCCGCCGCCGCCCAGAACGACAACAGTATCTCCCGGATGAACGATTTTTGAAGTCTGAGCAGGAGCCCCGGCAACGTCCAGCACAGAAAGAGCAAGATTTTGTGGAATGTCTTCAGGGAGGACAGAGAAAATCCCACTTTCGAACAAAACAGCCTGCCCCTTTATGTCCACTTGGTCGATGTCCGGTCTAACATCCAGAATTTCCTCAATCTTAAGAGGCGTGAGGCTGAGAGAAACAAGAGTCGCAATTTTGTCCCCAACCTTCAGTTCCCCGGTATAGTTAGGGCCGATTTCCGCAACGGTTCCTATGAGCATACCACCTGAGCCGGTCCAAGGATTCTTGTGCTTTCCCGTCTTCTCAACAATGCAAGTTATAATCTCCTTGATTTTCTCCACATCATGGTCAGCCCTTCTCTCGATTTCCGTAAAGCTGGCAGAGTCAATGTTTAGAGTGTGCACATCGATCAAAACTTCGTTATCGTAAATTTTCATATCATTATCCAGAACGTCCGCAGGCTGAGGCAGAACACCCTTAGGGCTCAAAACCCTGTGAGTTCCAAGAGGATCTCCATGTCTGTATTTAACCGTTCTGTTTTCAATTCTTTTGTCCATATTCCAGTACCTACTTTCTATGCTGTTTCGATTTCAACTTAATTAATACCGGAATCTATATTAAGCAATGACTGTGCCAACAAAATAGCTGCCTGCCATCGTCAGGTCGATTAGCTGAAGGGCGCGGCTTGTTATTGGCTCTATTACAGGCCATCGGAGATGTTTGTAGAATTAATTTCTTTATTTCTGATAATGCTGTCCTCTATTACGAAACAAATATTTCCAGCAATTCGAACCTTTTTCAACTCATTCAAAAACACCATGATTCGTTTCAGAATCATGGTGTTCCCTCTTCTCTAGCTTTAAACTATATTGTACTGAGTTTATCTGCAAGTTCTTTGATTTCATTAATGGATTTTATCTGGCCATTGTAAATGATATTCTCCATCAGAGAAGTATCCCCCCTCTTGTCAAAGTCTGTGAAGACATTTCTGTATTTTGTGTTTGGCTCAATTATCATTGGTAGAAGTCCTGCATTGACTAAAGATTGGTTCAGCACCATCCTACCGGTTCTACCATTCCCATCAAAAAACGGATGTATTCTTTCAAAACGAACGTGTTGTTCCGCAAGGCTTAAAATAATTTCCGGAAGATTTTCGAAATTAAAAATCACATTAAGATTTACGTTGTTTATTTCTTTAATCAGTTTCCCCATAAGTTCAGGAACTCTTTCGTGGGACGGTGGATAATAGATTATTCCAGTCAAATTTCCCACAAACACCTTATCGTTCCTATATCCTCTTTCCATACCTGTGATTTCGCTTGCTATGTCTAGAATTAAATCTTGCGTAATTCCTTTTGGTTCAAAATCAAAAAACTTTTCAATGGCATGGTAGAGCCTTTTAGCTTCCATGTATTCGCTGAACTTATGTCCCGAAGTAACTTCATCATGCTCAATAACCGAAATGGTATCACTGAGGGTTAGAGTGTTCCCCTCTATAGCATTGGAGCTCCAGCATAGGGCGTATTTAAAATTTTGATAAAAGGGCTTCGCAATTAACGGTTCCCTAAGCAACTCCTTAGCCTCTTCAAGATTCTCATTTATGAAATCAACTTTTTCTCTGAAATCGATCTTTACCATATCTATATACCGTACTTCTTCTTCTTTCTCACAAGCTGAGTTTGGGAAATGCCCACAGCCTTTGCCGCCTTTCTCGTGGAGCCGAACTGACTGCAAGCATATTTCAAAATATTTTTTTCGAAATTATTCACCATCTTCTCGAGATCCATCACCTGCTCCTGAGCAGCCGCACCCCCCTTGGAGGCAGATATTTTGTTGCTACCACCGGATGTCATTGTGGAGTCAAATATGTCGGAGTGAAGCTCTCTCATTATGTCAAGAAGGTCGATTCGTTCGTTTTTTGAGCCTATCATAAGGCGCTGCACCACGTTTTCAAGCTCTCTGATGTTTCCGGGCCAAGGGGACTGCTTCAGGTACTCCACCGCATCATCGTCAATGGTTCTTTTGATGTCAAATTTCCTTCCGTACTTTTCAAGCATGAAACGCACAAGTGCCGGAATGTCGCTGACACGCTCAGCAAGGTTTGGCACCCTGATCCTAACAACATTGAGCCTATAGTACAAATCTCGCCTGAATGACCCGGCTTCAATCATATCTTCAAGATCCCTGTTGGTAGCCGATATTATCCTTACGTTGCATTTTACTGGGGAGTGTCCCCCAACCCTGAAAAACTCTCCGTCTTGAATCACCCTGAGAAGCTTCGCCTGGACCTCAAGAGCAAGTTCCCCTATCTCATCCAAAAACAGGATGCCGTTGTCCGCAAGCTCAAAATAGCCTTTCTTCCCCTTTTCGTTTGCTCCGGTGAAGGCTCCTTTCTCATACCCGAAGAGTTCCGACTCTATGAGGCTGGGTGCAATAGACGCACAGTTCACCTTTACAAAGGGCTGCATCTTCCTGCCGCTGTTTTTGTGAATCATGGTTGCAACCTTTTCCTTGCCCACACCCGTTTCGCCGGTTATGAGAACATTGCAGTCGTAGTTGCTCACAGTTAGGATTTCGTCCAAAACCGCTGCCATGGATCTGCTTTCGCATATAAAGTCCTCCACCATGCCCTGTCTCTGGCCACTGACCATCTGGAGTCTATCTTCCCTTCCGATAGGATAAGAGGGATCATCGCTGACTTTTAAATCCGTCACAACGGCTTCGGAAACGTATGGCATGAGTTCCTTGACAAGCTGTATATCAAAATTGTCGTAGGCCTCAAGGTACCCGTCGGCACACCTTATGTCAAGTTGCCTTGATATGGACTCAGTGATATAAAGGGCGATATTGTAGTTGTTAATCAGATTTGCAAACACAACAGTTCCACCACTTTTCGTGGCTAGGATGTTGATGGTTTCAGCGCCGGGAATGTCGGCACAGTTTACACTCACATCAAAGAGTCCGTCTGCCCCAAGGCCCTCCAAACATTCCAGAGGTTTGAGGATGTCCACATAATGCACCTGGCTGAACACTTCTTTGATAAGTCTATTAACTGAATCCCCCTGAAGAACCATATCCGTCTTCTTATCCAAAAGGCAGACAATTTCAGCATCCGGACGCGCCACCTTTCTTACAGCGTAGCCAAAGAGCAAATTGGAAAGAAGATTATTCCCCACTATGAGAATCTTTCTCTTACCCACTGCGGTATTGCTGATTCTAAAGAGAGTTCCGGACTCATTAAATGTAAACAAAAGCAAATTCGTTGGCACCCCTTTAGGTTTAGGGACGAGGGGAACTTCCGCAGTTATCACCGCATACCCCTCAACCTCAATTTGGCCGAAAGCCCTGTCTATCGAAATTATTTTGTCGATGTATAGAGGAACGCTGGCCAGGCTGGCGTTGCACACAACCTCATCTCCAGGCTTAAATCCCTTAACATTTGCAAAATCTTCCCCGATCTCGGAAACCACTCCGTCAAATAGGCCGCCGGTGTCTGTAACAGGGTTGTGCAGCTTTCCCCTGCGAATTACAATGTCGATAATCCTCTGCTTGATTTTTTCTTCGTTGTTGTTGCTTTCCAGACAAATCTGCTTGAAACTTGTTCCCTCAATGTGAACAGTCTTAACATCTATGCGAATTTCGTCCTCATATATCTTTCTGCCGTTATCAAGTCTCCATGCGGAAGTTGGTAGAACATGTTGAGGTTCTATCACCCTCCTGGTTCCATAAGGCATTACTTCTTCATTCTTTTTCATATTCCATCCTTTTCTGAACATAAAACGGTTCATTTATATTGTAATACCACTGGGACCTCAATGCAAGAGTAATTATGCGGTTAGAAGCTCTTTCCCTTGCGAACCGCTTCGGGTTCAACAAAATACCTGCTTCGATGTATATGTTTTGCCTGAAAATTATCAAATGCCTTTACAAGTCTTCGGGGGTCTTTAGGGGGGTCTGTAGAAAGACATAAAAAACCGGCAAAAGCATTGTTAATTTCATTGCCTCTGCCGATTCAATAAAGCTATCAATTATAAATTATTTTGATATGGTCGGATTAACAGAAAATTCATCTTTAAGCTTACTTGTAACAGGGAATAATTCTTCCACATAGTGCTCAGATATAACTCTAGCAAAGGCAAAAATTACCGCGTCGCTAAACTCCTTAGCCGGAGGATGAATTTCCGCCAGTTTATTTCGAAGGCCGGATATGATTTCCTCATTCGATTTATCTTCGAAATCCTGCAATTCAACATTCCTGAAGGCAACTACTATCTTGCTCTGCAAGTCCCATGGAATATCAAAAGTCAAACACAGTAAGCTAAAAGATTTTGGAGTAGTAAGGGAATCTCCCATGTTTTCAGCAAGTTCGTATAACGATTGTTTTATAAGCATTATGTCATTTTCTAAACTAGCCATGATAAGCCCTCTTTTCCATAGAAATTACACTCTTAAAAATTATACAACCTTCATATCAATGTTATAATCATTAAAAACTCAATCAATTGCGAACATAATACGGTTCGTTTATATTGTAATACCACTGGGACCTCAATGCAAGAGTAATTATGCGGTTGGAAGCTCTTTCCCTTGCGAACCGCTTCGGGTTCAACAAAATACCTGCTTCGATGTATATGTTTTGCCTGAAAATTATCAAATGCCTTTACAAGTCTTCGGGGGATGCTATAATAGAGTTAGTTAATAATTTATTGAAATGAAAAAGGAGAAATGAAATGGCTGAAAAAATCACTTCAACACTGAGACTGAGAATGTCTGCAAAAGATGCTCACTACGGCGGAAATCTAGTTGACGGAGCTCACATGGTTCACCTATTTGGTGATGTTGCTACCGAGCTTCTTATCAAATGCGACGGAGACGAGGGTCTTTTCTGTGCATATAGCGATGTTGAGTTCAAGGCTCCGGTTTATGCCGGCGACTATATTGAAGCTTATGGCGAAATCACTGAAATTGGAAATTCTTCAAGAAAGATGGTTTTCGAGGCTAGAAAGGTAATCAAGACTCGTCCTGACATCAGCGATTCTGCTGCTGACTTCATGGAGGAGCCTGTGGTTGTTGCAACTGCTAAGGGTGTTTGCGTAACTCCTAAGGATTGCCAGAGAATCAAGAGATAAGATAGTTTAGATACAAATCTATTCATTCTATGTGTACTTTAAAAGGTCCCATGCGTTTGCGTGGGACCTTTTATTTTATAATCTATTTGATTTTCCATGCGTTTGCGTGGGACCTTTTACATATTCTATGTCAGAATGTCTTTTTCTTTCGTAAATCATTTTTTCTTTTCAAGATTTCGCCTAATTCCTGCAAACACTGAACCGGTCAAGTTGTGCCAAACGCTGAACACCGCCCCTGGAAGTGTTGCTAGAGGATTCATGGCAAAGTTAAGCGCAGCTAGAGAAATGGCAAGACCGCTGTTTTGCATACCCACCTCAATTGATATTGCAGTTCCCTTTCTGTAGCTTATTTTGAGAACCTTGGAAATTCCAAGTCCGAGGAGCAGACCGCAGAGATTGTGAATAGCCACAACTGCCAGAGTCAAAAGTCCGCTTTCCATTATTTTGTCTGCATTGGTAGCCACTATTCCTGTTATCAAGGTGATGATGGCGACAGAAGATATGAGTGGAAGGATTGCACCTCCACCTTGAAGGCTTTTCCCCACACCGTTTTCCTTTGCCTTGTGCATCAAGTGGTTGGTTAGAATTCCAAGAATCACAGGAACCAAAATTATTGTTACAACGGTTTTGAACATGGCTCCAAAGGAAACATCCACCCACTTGTCTGCGAGAAGAAATATCCACAGAGGAGTCAGAAGGGGAGCTATCAAAGTTGAAGTAATAGTCATCGATACGGAAAGGGCAACGTCTCCCTTTGCGATGTGGGTGATGACATTGCTTGCTGTTCCTCCCGGGCAGCATCCAACCAGTATAACCCCAAGGGCAAGATCCGGTGGCAGGTTGAAGGCAACTGCCAAAATCCATGCGGTTACAGGCATGATCGTAAACTGTGCAATGCAGCCAATTACAACTTCTTTAGGTCTTCTAAGAATTTCTCTAAAATCTGCCGGTTTGATGGTTGTGCCCATTCCGAACATGGCAAGGCCTAAGAGAAGAGCAGTATGTCCCGGGATCCATAGGAATGGGCCGGGTTTTAGGAATCCGATTACAGATAGCCCCATGATGATCATCCAGTTGTATTTTGTAAATATGCCGGAGATCCACTGAATTCCCCTTATTACAGCATTTTTGCTGAGGCCGGCTTGTTCCTCCAAAGCGATCTCTGATTTATAGTTAGTCATTTAAATTTCCTCCAAATGTTTTAATTCTCTACTATTCCTATACTTCCGGTTCTTCCGGGTTCCAAGAGAAATTATCTATAAGTCTTGTTTTCCCTATATACACAGCCATTGCCACAAGAACAGGGTCGTGAATTATTTCCACAGGCTTCAGCATCTCTCCATCCACAACCTCAAGATAATCTATTTTCGCAAGTGGCTCACCCTGGATAACCTGAGACATTGTGGAAATCAGCTGTTTTGTTGACATCCCCTTATGAATTACTTCCTTGCCCTTAGCTATGGATTTTGAAAGACATAGAGCCGCCTTTCGCTCATCCCCTGAAAGGTATGTGTTCCTCGAGGACATTGCAAGGCCGTCCGCCTCTCTCACGATAGGGCAGCCCACAACCTCCACGTCAAAATTGAGATCCTTAACCATCTTCCTAATAATCGCAAGCTGCTGCGCGTCCTTCTCCCCGAAGTACGCCCGGCCGGCCCCTGTAATATTGAAAAGCTTTGAAACCACAGTGCACACGCCCTTGAAATGAATCGGCCTCTTTGCACCGCAAAGCCCATCGCTAAGTCCCTCTATATTCACATAAGTCTTAGGATTGTCATACATCTCAGAAGGTTCCGGATTGAAGATCATAGCCGCACCCAGCTCCTGGCAAAACTTCCTGTCCACCTCAAAATCCCTTGGATAGCTTTCAAGATCCTCATTTGGTCCAAACTGAGTCGGATTCACAAAATCCGAAACGATTACCACGTCGTTTTCTGCCACGGCTCTTTTTATCAGGCTTCCATGCCCTGCGTGGAGAAATCCCATTGTGGGCACCAGGCCTACGCTCTTACCTTCCTTCTTCCAGATTTTTACCTGATGGCGAACCTCTTTAACGGTCTTTGCAACCTTAATTTCTTGTCGCTCTTTTAAATCTGCCATTACATGTCCTCCAATCTTCCGTGCTTTTCGTAATTTGTCACACGAATAACTTTGTTCTCATCATCAACAAAAACAACCTTTGGCTTGTGGGAGTCTATTTCCTCACTGCTCACATGACAGTAAGCCATTATAATTATTTTGTCCCCCACAGACACGCATCTGGCAGCTGCCCCGTTCAGGCAAATTTGTCCGCTACCTGCTTCTCCTGCGATGGTGTAGGTTTCAAAGCGCTGGCCATTGTCAATGTCGACGATTTGAACCTTCTGATACTCGCAGATTCCCGCTTTCTCCATAAGCTCGGTATCCACCGTGATGCTTCCCACGTAGGACAGGTCCGCCTGCCTGACCGTAGCTCTGTGAATTTTTCCTTGAAGCATTTCAATGTTCATTAAAGAATCCTCCTCCGCGCACAAATTTTCCATTCCATTAAAAAAGGGCTGGGTCATGACAAAACTGTTCTGACCCGGCCCGTAAGCTCCTTAATATAACGCAACAAAACACCCCGCCTCTAGGTGCTTTCCGACTTTCCAATCGCTGCCTTCTCCGATCAGTGTTGTACTCGCCATATTGGTTTTGTCACCTCGTTTTAATTAGGGTATCCGTTACAAATTATTAAATTCCGGTCAGAGTATAGTTTTGTGCGCAAATACTATCTCTGAGGGGTATTATAACATAAAAGTTGCGGTTATTGGAGAGAAAATTACAAATTCATCTTTTTCTTTTTCCTGCATTAATTCGCAATCATTGTTGACGTGGGGAATATGTGATTAAAGAACTTTTCTGCATGCTATTTACTGCTACCGTACATTTTTCTAAAGTAATGTAATGATAAAAGGGAAGGTATGAGTATATACACTAAAATCAATCCCACTGCAACATCATACATGTAATCTAAATTCTTAAATATTAGATGTGCAGATATAAATAAGATGGTACCCACACATAACAAAGGAATTGTTTCTTTTCTACAAATCTTATGGGCATAAATCCAGGTACTTTCATCAACTACGATCCATGGCAATCTCAGCCCTATGTACCTATTAAACGGGAGTTTAGGTGCAATGTATCCAAAGAAAGATATTATGATCACCTCTATAGCATATGCAAGATAGTATTCTTGATACTTGTTTATCATGTTATTTGTTTTAAGATATACAGCTATGAGTGCTACAGCAAACAAAATCATATCAAAATACAATATCAATGATACTAATCCATTTCCAAATTTCCCATCATTATTTTTTATGATAATTATAGAAAACAATATAAATGAAACTATAATCAATAAATATTGAAAGATAACTAACACGTTATCTTTATCCGGAAGAATGTACAAAAATATAGTCGCTAAGGATGTCATATACAGTGCTAATTTTATTTTATTCATTTCTCACCATTAGTTCAAAAGAACTTTAACTAAAATGCATTATACATATACAATGGTTAGACTAGAAGAGGAGAACCAAATACTAAAAAAAGCGATTGTCATATTCACGCCACACTCAAACAACGATTAAAGGCTGTTCATAAGCTACGTCATCAGTATAAAATCAAGACTCTCTGCAGAGTTCTTAAAGTAAATCGTAGCTCATACTATAAGCACCATCATTGTGCTCCGTCTCCTCGCACTTGTGAAAACCAAGTTATTCGCCAACATATTTTACAGATACATATGGATTACGATAACTCTCCTAGAGCTTACAAAATGCGTATCTTTGTAAGGAGGAATAATTCTGTCTTTCCATAAAATATTGTTAAAAATGTGTCTATTTACTTGGCTATGTTGCAGTTTTGTATTTACTTATTATTCTTTATTTCTTTACTATCCAATAACCATCTTTCGC